>JAYTAT010000149.1:0-2070 GCA_043737315.1 Archangium sp. | reverse complement strand
GGTGCGATCACCCAGCGGCGCGTCGATGAGCTTGCTCAGCGCCTTGTCTTCCCCCGGCTCACCGGGAATCAGCTCCTGGCCACGAATGCGCATGAGCGCCTTGGGAATCAGGAACATCACGGGGTTCGTCTCTTTGCAGGCCGAGAGCAACAACCCGTACGCGTCGAGCGGCGTCGAGGGCATCACGATCTTCCAGCCCGCGATGTGGGTCGCCATCGCGTCGATCGAATGCGAATGGTAGACGCTGCCGCGAATTCCGCTGCCGACCGGCGTCATCACCACCATCGGCAGATTCCACTGACCGTTCGAAGACCACTGGGTGTTCCCGGCGAGCTTGAGCAGGTCGACGGTGTTGAAGATGTAGTCGCAGAACTGGATCTCGGCGATCGGCTTGCCGCCCGCCATCGCGATGCCCATGGCCATGCCGATGATGCCGCGCTCGTCGAGCGGCGTGTTCCAGGTGGTCTTCAAACCCTGGGTGCAGGTGAACACGCCGCCCAGCGGCATGCCCACGTCTTCACCGAAGATGTCCGTCACGCCGAGGTTCTCTTCGGCGAAGTGAAGGGCCATGCGTACTGCCTGCGCCATGTTGGCCATGGGTCGTCTCGTTTGAAGAAGGTTTAGGAAATCAGGCGAAAGGATCGCGGCCGGGCTCACCGTGGAACACGTGATCCCAGATGGTGCTGCCGTCGGGGAACGCTTCTTCTTTCACCGCGCGCGCGAGGTCGGCCAGCTCTTCGGTGTACCGATCACGGACCGCTTTGGCCTGCTCTTTGGTGAGCATGCCGGCCTTCTCGAGCTTCGCCTCGAACACCGTGATGCAGTCGGCCTCGTTGGTGGCGAAGTTCGCGCCCGAGGCCGAGCTGTGCCCGTAGAGCCGCGAGACCCGCGCCTCGACCAGGTACGGCTTGCGCTCGGTGCGCACGTACTCCATCGCCTCTTTGAGCTCGAGGTACGCCGAGATGGGATCATTGCCGTCGATGGTCTTGGTCTTCATTCCGAAGGCCACGCCGCGATCGCTGATGCGCTCCACGCCTTGCGTCTGCTCGTACGGGGTGGAGATGCCCCAGCGGTTGTTGGTCACCAGGATCAACACCGGCAGCTCCTGACCGGGCCGGCTCGACCAGATGAGGCAGCTGGCGAAATCGCCCTCAGCGGTGCCCGCGTCGCCCCCCGTCACGATGCTGATGCCGTCGCCGCCGAAGCGCTTCTGAACCAGCGCCGTGCCCGGGGCCATCGCGTACTGCACTTCGATGGGCGAGCTGACCGGGGTGATGTTCCACGCCTTCTTGGAGAAGTGACCGGCGAAGTTTCGGCCGCCCGAGTACGGGTCGGTGGCCGTGTTCTTCATCTGGCGGATCGCGCCCAGCGGCTCTTCGCCCATCGCCAGCAAGGTGGCCAGCTGGCGGTAGTGGAAGTGGAGGTAGTCGAAGGCCGGGCCCTGGCCCTTCTTGATCAACAGACCCAGCGGCACGTTGAACGCCTCTTCACCGGGCCCACCGATCCAGAAGTAGCCGTGACCGGTCTTGTACATGGCGATCAGGCGCTCCTCGAGGCAGCGCGCCTTCACCATCGTGTCGTGCATCGACAGCAGGAGCTTCTTGTCGAGCGGCAGCTCCTCGGAGTGCGTCACCAGCGCCTTGAAAGGCTTGGCCGCCGCCTTCGCCGATTTCGCCGGGGCGCTCATCTTCTTCGCGTCGCGAGCCATGGGTACCCTCGCCTTACACCTAAATCGGCGCAGACTGATCCACAGAAAGACCGGGGGCCCCCGGCCTCACTTGTAGAATTTACTGCTGAGCTTGAGCAGCTCGTCTTCGCAGTTGTCGATGCGGCGCAGCGTGTTCGCCTCGTCACAAGTCTTCTTCACGCGGCTGACGGCCTTCTCGTAGTACTCGGCGCGTTCGGAGTCCTGACGCATGACGCTGAGCATGTCGTCGAGGGTGATGTCGATGCGGCGCGCGCGTTTGCGGTCTCCGATGGTGACGTCGTCGAGCACCGCGTCACGGTCTTCTTCGAGCACCGGCTCGCCCGCGTCGACCTCGTCGTTCAACGGGGGATCCACCGGTACGG
>JAYTAT010000148.1:0-2070 GCA_043737315.1 Archangium sp. | reverse complement strand
CCATGCGCGCGCGCTGCTCGGGCGGCATCTTGGCGAGCTGCGCTATCAGCTGGGCCTTGAGCGCGGCCTGCTTCGCTTCGAGCTGCTTGCTGTCCTGGTCGCTGATCACCATCACCATCTTGCGGTCGTGATCGATGATGAAGAGCTTCTTCGCATCGGCATCGCGCAGCATGGTGCGCGGGGGGCCGTCGGCTTCTTTCACTTCGAAGAACGCCTTGCTGCCTTTGGCACACAGCGTGACCAGCCGCGTCTTACCACCCGCGACCGCCTCATTGACGAGCGTGAGGTCGGCCAGCGCGAGCGACGAACAAGAGAGCAGGGCAGCGATGAGTGAACGACGCATGCCCGCTCTTTACACCTGTTTGGCCTGCTTCGCCCGCGCGGCGACCTCGTCCTTCACCTTCTCCATGTCGATCTCGCGGATCTGCTGAATCTTCTTTTCGAGGGCGTCGGCGGGCAGCGCGCCGGCGTTTTGCCCGAGCATGATGCCGTCGCGAAAGACGGCCAGCGTGGGGATGCTGCGAATCTCGAAGGCGGCAGCGAGCCCCTTCTCTTTCTCGGTGTCCACCTTGGCGAAGGTGATGTCGGTGTGTTTCCCGGCTGCGGCCTCGAAGGTCGGCGCGAAGGCGCGGCAGGGGCCACACCAGGCAGCCCAGAAGTCGATGAGCAGAATTCCACCCTTCTTCAACGTGTCTTCGAAGTTGGCTTCAGTCAGCTCGAGCGTGGTGGCGCCCATGGGGGGAATCTCCTGTGCGACGTGGTGAGCCTTGCACTTAACCATGCCCTGGGCAGCCGGCTACCCCGGGGACTTCAGTGCATCGGTACGCCTTCGACCATCTCGATGTGCCGCCAGCTTCCTGCCCGGAAGCGCAGCAGCAGGGTCAGGGAGAGCAGCGCGAGGTACGCCACCAGCCACATCGTCGCGCCCACGTCACCCCAGCCGAAGTAGCGCACCGAGAGGTAGCTGCCCGGCACGAACACCACCCAGGCGATCGCGATGCGCGCCATCATGGGAAAGAAGGTGTCGCCTGCGCCGCGCAACGACTCGGCGACGCTCATGTTGATGGCGTCGAAGACCTGCCACGCCGCCGAGATCATCAGCATGCGCGCTCCGATGGCCGCCACCTCGGCGGCGCCTTCACCCTTGGCGAAGCACGACATGAGCAACGAAGGAATCAGCAGGCAGATGACGCCCACGCTGCACTGCCAGACCAGGGCGGTCAGCGCGGTGAGCTTCACCACGCCGGGCACTTCGTCTTTCCGCCCCGCGCCGATGGCCTGACCCACGAGGATCGCGCCGGCGCTGGCCAGCCCGAAGGCAGGCATGAAGCTGACCGAGTTGATGCTCATCACCGAGTTCATCGCTGCCAACGCCGCCGTGCCCAGGCCGCCCACCACGACGTTGGCGAAGAAGACGAAGGCCCCGAACTCGACGAGCCAGTTGACGCCCGCGGGCACCCCGAACTTCAGCATGCGCCCCAATTCAGCCCAGTGGAGCTTCGCCCTGGCCGCGGGCTTCGCCTCGGAAAGGAAGAAGAGGAAGAAGGCCACGAAGCCGAAAGTGGTGGCGATGCTGCTGGCCCAGGCCGAACCCGAGACACCCAGCGCGGGCAGACCCCAACGGCCGTCGATCAGCAGCCAGTTGCCGAAGACGTTGAAGACCATCGCGAAGAGGTTGACGACCATGCCGGGCCAGGTGCGACCCAGACCACCGTAGTAGTTGGCCAGCGCTTCGATCCCGATCGCCGCGCCGACCGACAGCAGACGAATGCGGATGTACGCCCCCATCAGCAGCCGCACCTCATCGGTGTACGAGAGCAACGAGAGCACCGGGTCGACCAGCGGCACCGCGGCCAGCGAGAGGAACAGCGTGCCCACCGCCACCAGCAGGCCATACCAGCCGTAGCGGCGCGCGCCTTCGATGTCGCCCTTGCCTGCGAGCTGACTGGTGAAGCTGCAGACGATGAAGGTGACGCCCATCGGAAGAATGAGCACGGTGTACGCGTTGAGCGCGCCGGTGGCGGTCGCGGCAAGAGCAGCGGCGCCGAGGTGAGCCACCATCAACGCGTC
>JAYTAT010000147.1:0-5275 GCA_043737315.1 Archangium sp. | reverse complement strand
CGCGTCGGTCTTCGTTTCGTGCGCGCCCAGGCTGACCACAGCACCCGCGATGGCTTCGCCGAGTTCGCCACCCACCACCTCACCCTCGAGCGTCCACGGGAGCACCGGCGGCACGAACTCGATCGCCATCTCGATGACCGAATGCGCGGGTACGCCGTCGACCCTCGCGGGCATCAGCCGGCACGCCTCGATCGATCGAAGCGCAGCAACCGAGAACGCGAGTGAAGGCGAAGACACGATCGCCTTGTCGGTCACCTTGCCGTCAGGCCCCACGCTCACCCGCAGCACCACCGTGCCGCGGATGCCGCTGGTCCGTTCAGAGGGCGGGTACTCCGGCGCTCCCGAGCACTTCGCAAAAGGCGGTTCGATGACGGGCCCCGCATCGGGGATTGTCTCGAGGCCAGCGTCTTCGACAGCCGCCTGAGAGAGGACGCTGGCGGCCAACAGAGCGAGCCACATCGTTCAGGGCGGGGGGGGAGGCGGCGGCGGCGGCGCGTTCTGAGCACCAGTCCCCACGGGGGGCGGCATCATCACGGGGCCGGTCGGCACGTTGGCGCCTTCGATGGCAGAGATGCGCACCGGGCCCTGCTCGCGCGAGTACGTGTAGACGGCGCGCCGGCCACACGCTTCGGCGAGGTACTGCGCGCCCGACTTCGAGAGCGTTGAGAGCTTCACCTGGCTCTCGGAGCACCCGAGATCACGACCCGCCTGATTGCGGATGTACTTGTTCTTGTTTCCCCCGCAGCCGACGGCGAACACCACCAGGGCGAACAACAGACTGAACCGCGCCATGACCACCTCCACGAATGAGTGGCCCGTTGTACCAAACGGAGGGGGATTAAGTGCTGCAACACACACGAGGTCACGCTACGAGCGAGCGAGCAATGGCGCAGCTGCTCTTTTTCGACGGTCACCCGCTTCACATTGAAGACGTCACGGCGATCTCCCGGCGGGAGCTCAACGCCCGGTTGTCGGGCGACTCGACCTTTCTGGCTCGCATCGAAGCGGGCGCCGCGCACGTGGAGCGCACCCTCGCCGAGCAGGGCGTCATCTACGGCGTGACCACCGGCTACGGCGACTCGGTCACCACCCCGGTGCCGCCCGAGCTGGTGGCAGAGCTTGGTCACCGCCTGATGACGTACCACGGCGTCGGGCTGGGTCCGCCGTTCGGCATCGAAGAGACCCGGGCCATTCTCGCGGCGCGGCTGCAGTCACTCTCTCAAGGGCTGTCAGGCGTCAGCGTGGTGATGCTGCGCCAACTCGAGCGCCTGCTGGTCGACGACATTCTGCCCGTCATCCCTCAAGAGGGTTCGGTGGGAGCGAGCGGCGATCTCACGCCGTTGTCCTACGTGGCGGCGGTCTTGTGTGGTGAGCGCGAGGTGTTCATCGATGGCGTGCGCAAGCCCACCGCCGAGGTGTTCAAGGCGATGGGCATCGCGCCGATTCAGCTCAAGCCCAAAGAGGGCCTGGCGATCATGAACGGCACGGCCGTGATGACCGGGCTGGCCTGCCTCGCCTTCGAGCGTGCTGAGGGGCTCTCGCGGTTGAGCGCGCACCTGACCGCGATGGCGTCGGCGGCGATGGGCGGCAACCCGCATCACTTCGACGAGCGCTTGTTTCAGGCCAAGCCGCACGTGGGCCAGCAGCGCGTCGCCGGATGGATCCGGGGAGACCTCGCGGGCTCTGAGCGCAGTGAGTCGCGCCTGCAGGATCGGTACTCGATTCGCTGCGCGCCGCATGTGATTGGAGTGCTCGAAGACACGCTGCCGTTCTTGCGGTCGTTGATCGAGAACGAGCTCAACAGCGCGAACGACAACCCTCTCATCGATCCAGAAGATGGCCGCGTGATGCACGGCGGGCATTTTTACGGCGGTCACATCGCGCTCGCGATGGACACCCTCAAGAACGTCGTCGCCAACCTGGCCGACTTGATGGATCGGCAGATCGCATTGCTGGTGGATACCCGGTTCAACCACGGGCTCCCCGCGAACCTGAGCGGCGCGATCGGGCAGCGGGCTTCGGTCAGTCACGGGCTCAAGGCGCTGCAGATTGGCGCGTCAGCCTGGGCGGCCGAGGCGCTCAAGCTCACCATGCCGGCGTCGGTGTTCTCGCGTTCGACCGAGTGCCACAACCAGGACAAGGTCAGCATGGGCACCATCGCGGCTCGAGATGCGCTGCGGGTGCTGACGCTGACGGAGCAGGTCGCGGCGGCCCATGTGGTCACGGCGCGGCAGGCGGTGTTTTTAAAGGCGCGCTCGGGGGCAAAGGTGCCCGCGGGTGTGCTCAAGCTGGCGGAGCAGATGGGCGTCGAGCCGTTGATTGAAGATCGGGTGCTCGAGCCTGAGCTGCGCGGGTTGATTGCCCGTATGCCGGCGCTGGGGAAGCTCTAGCTTCTGCGCCTGAACGGCCCCTCACCCCCCGTCCCAGGGTGAACGAGACTTATTTCAAGTTCTCTTTGATGAACTCGCTGGCCTGTTTCAGCGCTTCGGGATGTCGCTGTGTCTCGACGTGATGTGCCCCGGGGATCACCAGCAGGCGCGCTCCCAGCCAGGCCGCGACCGCCTTGCCCTGCTCGAGCTCGTCGTGTTCACCCTGGATCACCAGCGCTGGCACCTTCGGCGGCGCTTTGCGAATGCGGTAGCGATCGGGTTCCTGCAGGCGAATGAACGGGCTCGCGTCACTTGCTTCGAAGACCTCCGCGTTGCCCATCACCACGGTCGCCCGCACGTCTTTCTCGGCTGCGACCAGCGCTGAATAGATGCCCATCGAGAAACCGCCCGTGACGATCCGCTCGGCGCCTTCCTGCTGCTTGAGCCAATCGCGCGCCAGCACCGCGTCACGCTCGAGGGTCTGAGGTGACGGGTGCCCTTCGCTGTCGTACCCGGGAGGCGCCACCACCAGCAGGCCGACCTCGGGTGGCAGCTCGAGCCCCGCGATCGTGCCCAGCGCTTCTTTGAAATACGTCGAGGTGTTGCCGCCCCAATAGAGCAGCCATGCGTGGCCGACGACCGGCCTGCGGATGAGCGCCGTCAACGTGCCTACCTTCACCGGCTCGAGCCCGAGCGGCTTGCCTACCGCCGCGACCTCTCTGAGCGGGCGCGTCGCCAGATCGTACGGCGTCACCATGGCCGTCGACCGGTACCGCTTCACGCCCAGACCCAGCACGACCAGCCCCACCACGAGCGCCGCGAGCGCCAACCGCCTCATGACGCGTGCCTTCGCGCGAAAGAGATCAACTGGCCCAGGCGCGACGAACGATCGCCGAGCTCGAGATAGGCCCGATGCACCATCCCCCCGCGCAGCGATTGGCTGGGCAGGTACACCTCACGAAACGGAATTTCGACGGGATCCCACCGGGTCTTCGAGACGTCGCGGCCCGGCGACAGGTTGACCACCGCGAACCGCTGCTCGATGGCCCACCGAATCGCCTCGGCCACCGTGGTGGTCATCACGCTGTACTGCTTCCACGCGGGATCGAACCCGGAGAAGTACAGGTAGAGCTCATCATCGAGCGCGAAGGCCAGCCGGGTTGCGACCACCTGGCCTTCGATCTCCAGCTGAAAGATTCGCGCTTCCCCGGCCCCAGCCGCCGCCGCCATGCAGTCGCGCAAGAAGGTACGCGAGCGCTCGAGCGCGAAGACGTCTTTGTGATCGATGGTGCCGGTCAACGTGGATCGTGCGTTGTGCAACCTGAAGAAATGATCGAGCGCAGCGACCATCTCGTCGGGGCGGCTGCGAACCTTCAGCTCGAAGTGGTGGTTGTCGCGCTTGAGCGAGTTGTAACACTTGCGCAGCGACTCCTTGAGGTTGCGCCCGAGCTGGGCACGCAGCGCATCCCACGTGGGCGGCAGCTTGAGCACGAAGCATGGTGACTCGCGGCCCCAGTGCACGTTGCCCCGCGACTCCAGCACGTCGGCCGCGCTCTCGCGGATGCCGTTGAAGAACACGAGGTCCCACGCGCCGTCGTTGGCATCGAGGTACTTGAGCAGCGCAGCCACCACCACGGGCGCGTGCTCCGGGGCACAGATGGGCCCGCTGAGCTCGGTGATGTTGGGGTCGGCGCCGATCATTCGCAACATGCGGGTGCGCACCGGGCCGACCGCAGGCCGCTGCGAGAGCACCATCGGCGCGAGCCCGCGCAAGACGCCCAGCTCGTCACGCAGGGCGAGCAGCAGCAGCTCATCTTTGAGCAGGGCGCGGTCTTCGGCGAAGTGGCGCAGCCACAAGGTGGTCCACCGGGCCGATGAGAAAGGCAGGCGGGGGAACGTGGTGCGATCGAGCTGCTCCCATTCGGGGCGCAGCGCTTCCAGAGAGGCCACCCGCGAGACGGTGAGCTTCACGAGAACGGATTCCTGGCGGCCAGCGCCGCGGCGTTCTGCTCGGTGGCCCCTGCCGCGCGCGCAGCGTCGAGCAGTGAAGACACTCGCGCCGAGTCGACCGGCGTCTGGCGGGCCTTCTTGCCCGCGGCCACCTTGTACGGGTTCTGACCGGCCGGGGCTGTCAGTGCGGTGCGGGGATCGATGCGGCGCCAGAAGTCGCCCGCCACCGCGCGCAGATGTCGCCGGCTGCCCACCCTGAAGATCTGAACGGCGTGCGTCTCGATGGTCTTCGCCCCCCAACGCGCCTTGTAATGGCTGAAATCGGGCAGCATGTCGAACGCCACGCTCTTGCGGTCGATCGCATCGGCGATGGTCACCCAGGTCATCAACGTGCCGGGCGCGAGCGACTCGTGCGACTCCGCGTAGATGGTCTGCAGGTGGTACGTCTGTTTGCCGTAGTGAACCCAGACGGAGCCAGCCATGGGCACGCCATCCAGACACGCGATGCACGCCGCGGTCTCCACCGAAGGGTCTGCGATGGCCGCGCGGTAGGTCTGCTCACGCCGGCCCACGGTGGCGTCCACTCTCGCCTTCCAGCTTCTCTGTTCGATGGCCAGGAACACCTCGAAGAGCGCGGTGCAGCTGGCTGCGTTCTTCGCGGTGATCAACGAGAGCCCCGGCGCCGAGAGCAGCCCCTTGAGCTGCTTCTTGGTGCTGTGCCGCATGTTCTTCGAGAGCGAGGCCGCGTAGCCGGCGCTGTCGGTGAAGGGCAGCGCGAGCACGTTGTTCTGTCGATCACCCAGGCGGCGCAGCCAGTGCCGCGAGCTCAGACCCGCGGGCCCGGGAAAGAGAGCCGAGGTCTCGTCTTGCTGCACGAACTCGAGCAACTCCCACTCGTCACCCCGGTGGAGCAGCGCGCGCAAGAACGCCTGCGTCACCCGCTCGTCGTCTTCCGG
>JAYTAT010000146.1:0-5277 GCA_043737315.1 Archangium sp. | reverse complement strand
AGGAAGAAGACTCGATTCGCACCATCAACCGCCGCATTCGCATTCCGCGCGTGCTGGTGCTGACCGCCTTCGAGAAGTTGCCTCGGGTGCGGGTCAGGTTTTCCCGCCTCAACATCTACGCGCGCGACGAAGACACCTGCCAGTACTGCGGCCGCAAGCGCAAGAGGGCCGACTTGAACCTCGACCACGTCATTCCCCGCTCGCAGGGTGGCAAGACCTGCTGGGAAAACGTGGTGTGTTCGTGCATCGAGTGCAACCTGCGCAAGGGTGGCCGCACGCCCCCGCAAGCGGGCATCAAGCTGCTGCGCGAGCCCATTCGCCCCCGCTGGACGCCCCTGCTGCGTGGTTCGCCGGTCAAAGGCGCCCACCGCGCGTGGTTACCGTTTCTCAATCTGACGGATGCGTCGTATTGGAACGTGGAGCTCGAACAAGAGTGACCCATGGGAAACCCGTCAGAAGCTGAAGTCATCGAACTGCCTCGGCCCCGAGCGCCTTCTGCGAAGAAGGCACGCGCTCGCCGGGTCATCGCCATGGGCGGCGGGAAGGGTGGCATCGGCAAGTCGTTGCTCTCGGCCAACCTGGGCATCGCCCTGGCGCGCCGGGGCGCAAAGGTGGTGCTCGTCGATCTCGACCTGGGCGGCGCGAACCTGCACACCTGCCTGGGCGTGGGCCAGCCGCGGGTGACGTTGTCTGACTTCATCGATCGCAAGGTCGCCAATCTGGAAGACGTGCTGGTGCCGACGCCTTTCGAGCGGCTCTCGCTGGTGTCGGGCGCGATGGATGGCCTCGATGCCGCCAACCCACGCCACGCCCAGAAGTCGAAGCTCATTCGCAATCTGCGCATGCTCGATGTGGACTACGTGCTGCTCGACCTGGGCGCCGGCACGGCCTTCAACGTGCTCGACTTCTTCCTCGTGGCCGACACCGGCATCGTGGTGATGCTCCCCGAGCCCACGTCGATCGAGAACGCGTACCGCTTCATCAAGGCGGCCTTTTTCCGACGGCTGCAGGCCATCGCGCCTGAAGACGACTTCGCGCAGCTGGTGGGCCAGGCGCTCGCTCCCCGTGACGGCAAACTCGGCCGCACCCCGTGGGAAGTGGTGGCCGTTCTGCGCGCGAACGAGCCTGAGAAGGCGGCCCGGCTCGAGCAGGCCCTGGGTGGTTTTCGCCCCCTGGTGATCGTCAACCAGGCGCGCACCCGGGCTGACTTCGACGTGGGCCCCACGGTCGCAGCCGCGTGGAAGAAGTTCTTCGGGTTGGAACTTGGCTACCTCGGGGCGGTCAACCACGACGACGCCGTCTGGCAGGCGGTCAGGGCCCGGCGTCCGCTGCTCGACATGTTCCCGGACAGCGGGGCCGCCAGTGGCGTGTTGCGCGTGGCCGAAAACCTGATTGCATTGGAACGGTGAAGTCGTTTCAGGCCCAGACGCACTACGAGGTGCTCGAGATCTCCGTGGGCGCGACCCCCGCCGAGGTTCGGAGCGCTCACGAGCGGCTCGTGCGGTTGTACGCGGATGACCAGGCGGCCTTGTACGGGCTGGTCGAACCGGCACACTCGGCGGCGCTGCGGCACCGGCTGGATCAGGCGCTCGAGATTCTTGGCGATGATGATTCGCGCGAGTCGTACGACCTGGAAATTGGGTTGCCTCCCCGGGTGGTGAAGCCGGTTGCCCCTCGCGCTTCTGCGCCGTTGAGTCTTGTTCCCAGGGCCCCCCGCCCAAACCCACTCCCGAAGGCAGAAGGGGCTCAGCGGTTTGGTTCATTTTCGTACGTGACGCAGACGGCGCCGCCGCCCAGTCAGCCGGCTGCGTACACGTACTCGGTGGCTCCACCCAGGCTCGTGGCCGCGCCGCCGCCCATGATGGTGGTGCCGGTGCCGGCGCGCATTCTCGCCGAGCCGCCCCCGCCTGAGCCCAGCCAGCTGGCGCTCGACGTCTCGCCGGGCCTTCCGTCCTGGGGCGTGAAGCCGGTCGAAATTGAGCCGGTGGTGATCGACGTGGCCGCGCCTGCGCCTGCGCCCGAGCCAGAGCAGCCGGCCGCCATTCCCGAGGTGCCTCCCATGCCGATTCTGGGGGATGACGTGCAGGTGGCGATCATTCCGGCCCGGGCAACTCCCAACCGCGAGTTCCGCATGGAGCAGCGGCCCCGCCCCTATGAGATCCCCGAGGGGGTGGAGATCAACGGTGACCTCCTCAAGCAGGTGCGCATGGCCAAGGGGCTGTCACTGGTTCAGGTCGCCGATCGCACCCGAATCGGCGTCAAACACCTCGAAAACGTCGAGGGCGACCGCTACGACGCTTTGCCCGCCGCGGTGTATTTGCGCGGCATTTTGATGAACCTGGCGAGGGAACTGGGCCTGGATGGGCTTAGAGTCTCACGCAGTTACCTGACCTTCGTCGAAGCGCACCGGTCGAAAGGTTGACCCCTTCACCTCGCAGCACTACGAAATTGCACCGATGACTGAAGAAGAACGAACGAAGGCGATGCGTTTGGCTCGGGCCATTGCTTCAGACATCTCGCTCTACAACGAGCAGAAGATCGTCCGGGGCATCGAGCAGGACAACCTGTTTGAGACCCTCAGGGATGAGATTGAAGAGGGGCGGGAGCTCTTCAAGAGCCGCGTGAGCAAAGAGATCTTTACGCGCACCAACTTCTTCGATCGCGCCATCGTCGACGTGATCATCAAGCCCAAGGGGCACGTGAAGTCGAAGATCTGGTGATCTGCGTCGTCGCCGCGACCGAGTCCGACAAGGGCACCCGGGTCGACCAGTTCCTCGCGCGCAGCCGCCCTGAGTTGAGCCGGGCGCGCGTGCAGGCGCTGATCGAAGCAGGCCACGTGCGCATCGGCACCAAGCCGGTCAAGGCGTCGCAGCGCATTCAGGGCCTGGAGCAGGTCGAGCTCGAGGTTCCTGAGCCCGTCGCCGCCGAGCCCGAGGCTGAAGACCTTCCGCTCACCGTCGTCTTTCAGGACCGCGACATCGCCGTGCTCGATAAGGCGGCGGGCATGGTGGTGCACCCGGGCGCAGGTCACCATGGCGGCACGCTGGTCAACGCGCTGCTGCACCACCTCAAAGATCTGAAGGGCGTGGGCGGGGTGATGCGGCCGGGCCTGGTGCACCGCCTCGACAAGGACACCTCGGGGTTGCTGGTGGTCGCCAAACACGACCAGGCGCTGCGAGCGCTTCAGGCTCAGTTCAAGTCACGCTCGGTTGAGAAGACCTATCTGGCGCTGGTGCTGGGTCAACCGCCTGCCAATGGCACCTTCAGCACGTTGCACGGCCGGCACCCGAAACACCGCACTCGTTTCACCGGCAAGGTGACCAGTGGCAAGTCGGCCATCACGCACTTCAAGGTCAACAAGCGGTTTGCCGACGCGGCCCTGGTAGAGATAGGCCTCGAGACCGGGCGCACCCATCAGATCCGTGTGCACTTCGCCGAGGCGGGGTTTCCGCTGATCAGTGACCCGCTGTACGGGCCGAAGAAGGCGCAGCGGCCGGACCTTATCGCCCGCCAGGCGCTGCATGCGTGGAAGCTGGGCTTCAAGCATCCTCGTTCGGGCAAGGCGCTCGAGTTCACCGCGAAGCCGCCGAAGGACTTCAAGGCGGCTGAGAAGAAGCTCTCGTAAGGCCCTCGGCAGTTACAACATTCCGATCGACACCGACTGCTGGCGCTTGGTGAGCACCTTGATGGGCTGAATGGCCATCACGCGCATGAACACCTTGAGCAGATCGGGATCGAACTTGTTGCGCATCTCGGTCCACATCAGCATCAGCGCTACCTCGGGGCCGTAGCTGTCGCGAAAAGGCCGCTTCGAGGTCAACGCGTCGTAGGTGGCCGCGATCGAGATCAACTTCGCGTAGAGCCCCAGGTTCGCCTTGGGGATGATCATCTGAATGTTGCCCTGCCCATCGCGCACGGCGGTGCCGTAGTCGACCTTGTGCTCGAAGGTGGTGACCAGGCGCAGCAACGTGGCTCGGTTGATCTGCCGCTCTTGCAGGATGTTGCGAATCGAGATCAGCGGCGCGCGGTTGATGATGTTGCGCTCTTCGAGAGTCAACGCGCCGCGTTTGTTGAGCAGCTCGTCGGGCACCGTACCCATGCCGGCGTCGTGAAACAGCGCGATGTAGCCCAGGTCGCACAGCTGCGGCTTGGTCAGGCCCAGCTCGGTGCCGTACACGATGGTCATCAGCGCCGTGTTGACCGAGTGGTACGCGAGGTACTCGCTGTCGGATCGCGTGGTGGTCAGGCCCAGAAAGTGGGTGCGGTGGTCGATCGAGATGTCGACCAGATCCTGAATCACCCGCAGCACCTTCGAGGTGGCGATGGGTTTCCCCGCGCGCAACGACTCGAAGTACTTGCGCACGAAGAAGACCGCGCGGCCGTAGCAGGTCAGCGCATACTTCTTGCGGTCGAGCTTGGCTTCGCTCTCGTCCTTTTCGTTCTCGAGCTTGTCCTTGAGCTTCGACCACTTGGCCAACTTCATCGAGACGAGCTTCTTGCCCTCGACGCCGTCTTCGTCGGCCTGGTCGTTCTGCTCCTTGCTGAAGATCCAGATGAAGCTCTTGAGCTCGGGAATGGTGACCGAGCGCACCATGGTGAAGCCGCCCACGTCTTTCGAGCGGAGCTCGTCGAGCAGGGTGCGCACGTTCTCGAGCGCGCTCATGTCGACCTTCACCAGCATGCCGTTCAAATAGAACGACTGCTTGACGCCCATGAACTCGAGCTTGCCGTCCTTCTGGATGACCTGGTTCATGGTCTCCTGAAGCTGGGCCACCGGCTTCTCGAAGACCGCGTTGTCGGGGTCGTACATCTTCACCGAGCGCACCAGCATGTAGAGCGCCGAGATGAGTTGCCGCCCGGCGGTCTGCAGCTTCTCGTTGTGTTCACGCGCGAAGACATCGGGCGAGGCGTCATCGGCATCGGCGACCTTGGTCAGCGATATCTCAGACACGGTCAGGCCTCCTTTTCAGGGTTGCCGAAGAGCGTCTTGCGCACGCGGGCCAGGTGCATCTTCGCCGAGTTGTACACCTCGGCGGGCTGCGACTTGTCTTCGGTGATCTCCTGCAGCAGCTTGGCCGTCTGAATGGTGCAGGCGCCGCTCAAGCCGGCCACCGCGAGCTGCTTCTCGGCGATCAGCTTCTGCTTGTTGAACAGCCCCGCCTTCTGCGCGACCACGGTGGCGAAGTAGTTCACCGCGCCGGGCACTCCGGTCGAGCCGAGCGCGATGTAGAGGCCTTCTTTTTCCTGGGGCGTCTTGGCCTCGAAGCCCTTGTCTTT
>JAYTAT010000145.1:0-5302 GCA_043737315.1 Archangium sp. | reverse complement strand
CGTCGTGGGGCGTGGGCACCGATGATGCCGCCTGGCGCAACGGCGGCAACACGTTCACCACCTGGTGCGGCGACGTCGATGGTGACGGGAAGAATGAGCTCTACAACGCAGAGATTCACCACTGGTGGGCCGGCGGCTCGAGTGATTCGTCAGAGCTGCTCAAGAACGTGTCGACGCCGGGCGCTGCGCGTTTTACCCGGCCGGGCAATGGGCCGATGGGGCTGTCGTTTCCCCACCCCACGACCGATTGGAATGAAGGTGGGTTGATGGCGGCCGGTGGCGATCTCGACAACGACGGGCGGCTCGATCTCGTGGTGGCAGCCAGCGACTACGCGGATCAGTTCGGGCTGCTCTTTCAGCAGAAGGCCGATGGCACGTTCATCGATCAGGGCCTCTCGTGGGGCCTGCGCCACGAGTGCATGTCGGGGCTCGCCGTGGCCGACTTCGACCGTGATGGCGATCTCGACGTGCTTGCGGGAGCGAGCACAGCGCGTGATTGCGGCCGGCGGTGGTCGAAGAACGAAGTGCGGCTCTACGAGAACCAGGCGAGCGACACGAAGTGGATGCTGCTTCACCTCGAGGGCGATGGCACCACTACGAATCGTTCGGCGATCGGCGCGAAGGTGACGGTGAAGGCGGGCGGTCGCACGGTGACGCGCGAGGTGTCAGGCGGCTACGGGCACTTCGGCATGCAGAATGATCTGACCGTGCACGTCGGGCTGGGTGGCTGCGAAGGCGCCGATGAGGTGACGGTGCGGTGGCCCGATGCGCAGGGCACCACGCAGCAGTTCACGCGGGTGCCGGCCAATCAGTTCGTGCGGCTCAAGCAGCGTGCACCAGAGCCGTTTCAGGTTCGGTGATAGTTGCGTGCCCCGGGGCCCAAGCGGATTCCAACCGCAATCAATTGATCGCGGATACGGCACGGTGGCGAGCGGTCCGTAAATTCGGGTCTGGTTCGGCGGCTGTGATGAATGCTGAAAATCCGCCTTTCGTGACGTTCGGAAGCGGCTGGATCATCATCGTCACAATGATGAAGGGGCGACGCCGGTTGGTCTGTCTTCGTCTCATTCACTCGCCGCGAGCACTGTGCAAGCCGCGCTCAGGACTGTCAGTTCTTCGCCGGGTAAGCAGAGCGTTTGCGCTCGCTCCGGCGGGTTGTCGCCCCACCATCACGCGTCGACCCGCGGGGGCGCGGGGAGCGGGAAGGTCCCGATTCGAAGAGCCGCGCACTCTCGCGGTCGTCATGATCGGAATCGGGCGCCTCCCGAAGCTCCATTCCACTAACGACTGCTTGACATGCCGAACAGCACGCGAGGACGCTGCGACATGCAGTCAAGACAACTGAATTGCGCGGTAGTCCTGAGCACGCTGACGCTGCTGGCGGGCACAGGTTGCAATTGCCAGCCCGAAACGAAGCCAGACGCCTCTGCCCAGCCCACGCTGGAGTGGCCGGCGGGCGCACGCCTTGAAGTCACGGCGACGACCGAAAGTACTGCTGACTTGAAGTGGCCTGAAGCGCTCGGCCCCGTCGCGAGCTACCGCCTCGCCTGGCCAGGCACCACGCGCGACGAGGCTGGCACTTCGACGCGCCTCATTGCACTTGTCGCAGGCACGCACCTGCCGGTGGAACTTGTCGCCGTCGGAGCGGATGGCGCGACGACGACGCCACTCAAGGCCGAAGTTTCGCCAGCAACGAAGCTCGACGTACCCGATGGCGACATTTCCACCGACTTCTGCGCAGCCAACACCTTCCTCGCCGTCGGCGTCGCGATTCCGTGCGCGACGATGTCTGTGTTGACGGGCCATGCCCTTACCCGCGACGGCAGTGGCGTGCCGGGCCTGGCCGTCTCGATTCTGGAACACCCGGAATGGGGCACAGCCACCACCCAGGCTGATGGCCTCTACGCCCTGGCCGTGGCCGCCGGAAGAATGACGCTCCAACTGAAGGCCAGCGCCTTCGTACCGATTCATCGTGGCGTGGCGGCCACCGGGCGAGAATTCGCCACCGTGCCTGACGTCGTGGTGCTGCGCCGCGACGAGAAGGCCACCATCATCAACACCGCCGCGGGTGGTTTCCACGTGGGCACCTTGCAGGAAGACAAAGACGGACAAAGAAGCACCGCCATCTTCATCCCTCGCGGTACCACCGCGGTGTTGCGCTTGGCCGACGGCGGCACCACGCCGGCGCCGACGCTGACGCTGCGCGCGACAGAGGCCACGGTGGGCCCGCGGGGGCAGGAGGCGATGCCGGCCACTCTCCCAGCAGCGACGGCCTACACCTTTGCCGCAGACATTTCGGCTGACGAGGCGCTTGCCGTCGGTGCCCGCGGCGTTGGTTTTCCGGATTGGGTGGCGATGTATGCAGACAACTTTCAGAAGTTTGAAGTGGGCGTGACAATTCCATTGGGCGCCTACGACACCCAAACGGCCACCTGGGAGGCATTGCCCGACGCGCTGGTGGTGCAACTGACCGAGGGCGGGCAGCTCGACATCACCGGAGACGGCAAGGCTGACGCCGAGCTGCCGATGCTGGCGGGCGAGGCCGAAGCGCTCGCGGGACACTATGCGGTGGGCACCCAGTTGGTCCGAAGCCTGACGAAGCACTTCAGCACGCTGGATGCGAACACCGCCTGGCTGTGCGTGGGCACCTGTCAGGCATTGGGTGAAGCGGCGGCCAGCGGCCACAACCCGTGGTGCGACGGCGAGTGCGGGAGCCTGGTGCGCGTGCAGAATCGCACCGTGTCGGAATTCGTCGGCGTGTCCGGTACGGGCTTGACGCTGGGCTGGCACAGCCACCGCACCCAGGCGCGCAAGCCAACCGTGGATTTCCGGATGGGCGAGAGTCGCGACGGGGGAGCGCCCGTGGGCACAAAGGGCGTGTCATACGTGCTCGAGGTCGCGGGCCAGCGTCTTTCAGCAGGCAGCAACGACGGCGGGTATGGCGACACGGCAGCACTGAGCTGGAACGGGGCCGATGTGTTTGGCCGGCCGGTGAGGGGCACGGTGTCGGCGGTGGCGTCGACGGGCTACGGCTTCGGCGGCGTGTCCATCTCGTTGGGGCGGGGGCGAGGCGGCATCGTCGACTTGAGGAACAGCTTTGGCGCCATCCCTGCCGACGGGGTGGCCGTGGGCCCGACGCGAGAGGCCGTCTTCCTGATGAAGAAGACGAGGCTGACGCTGGGTGATTGGGTGCCTCGGGAAAATCTGGGCACCCTCTCGCTCGACGTGGTGCACGGTTACACTGAAGACGGCACGCTGCATCTGGGCACAGGTGGCGAGATGCCCGGCGACGCGGTGGGGCCCCTCATGAAACGAGTGGCCATCGCCGCGTTGCCCAGTGGCTACGACACGCTTGGTAACTCGCCTCTCCTGGCAGAGGGCGCGCAGCATCTCTACGTCGTGCGCAATGCGCGGCAAGTGGTGCGAGTCGAGCTCGATGGCGGGGTGACGAACGTGGGCGGCTCCGACTCGACGGGCTTCGCGGGCGACGGCCTGGCGGCGACGCAGGGGCTCTTCAGTACCATCACCGGCCTGGTTGTGGACCGCGACGAAAACCTTTTCATCGCAGACACCGCCAACTACCGCATCCGTCGCATCGACGGGAAAACGGGCCTGCTGTCTACCGTGGTGGGCACCGGGCAGCAGGGTTGGTCTCCCGACGGCACGCCCGCAACACAGGCCAGCCTGGACTCACTCAACGCGCTGCTTCTGGGGCAGGACGGCTTCCTGTACTTCATGGCGTGGAATCCAACGACGCGCGCGCAGTACGTCCGCCGGGTGGAGAACGGCGTTTTAAGGACCGTGGCTGGTGCGCCCGATGCGCCCTCATTCGAGGGAACGACGCCCTTCGAGGTGCAATTTCGCGGCAGCGAGCACTCGATGGCTCAGGGGGCTGACGGCTCGCTCTACATCGCGGGCTACGACAGTGGAGGAAGGACGAGTGGCTCAGTGGTGCGCCGCATCGAACCCGGCGGGCGGGTGCGTTTGTTGGCGGGACTGGGCGAGAGCCGCAACCCATGGGAAACCAACGCGCTGGCGACGTGTATTCTGCCGCGAGGGGCAAGCAGTCTGGCTGTGGGCGCCGACGACGTGGTGTACCTCAGTGAGGCGTCGACGGGCTGCGGCCCCAAACCGGGCGTGCGCGCCATCTTCCCTGACGGCACCATCACCCAGTTGGTGGGGAGCGGCACGGTGGGTGTCTACACTGCGCTGTTGACCGACGGCCCCGCAGCGCTGCAGGACATCTATTTGCCGGGGGCCATTTTACTGCGGCGCAATGGCAACCTTCTCATGTCGCACCGGAGCAGCCTCACCACGCTGCATGAGATTTTTATCGATCCGTCCTTCGAGCGCACCATTCCCAGTCCCGACGGAAGCGAGGTGTACATCTTTGACCGAGGAGGCAGGCATCTGCGCACTTACGCCGCGCGAACAGGGCTGCTCTTGTGGAGCTTTACCTGGGGCCCGAACGGACTGGAGCGCCTCGTCGACCTCGATGGCGAGGTGACGACGGTGGAGCGGATGGCCGACGGCCGGGTGCGCGCGCTCGTCTCGCCAGACGGGCAACGGACGAAGGTGACGTTGGACGGGGCGGGCCGGGCGAACCGGGTGGAAGACGCGGCGGGACGCTTCGTGGAGGTGGCCTATGGGGCAGGCGGGCAGGTGTCTGAGTGGAAGGATGAGAATGGAAATGTGACGGCCTTTGAATGGGACGCGTGGGGAAACCTGGCGGCCGAGGTGAATGCAGAGGGTGCGCGCAAGCGCTTCGAGCGCGGGCGAGGGGGCGTGAAGATGACGACGGCCGAAGGGCGCGAGACGCTCTTTCTTCAGGGAGGCGGGAGAACTGTCGTCTTGCAGACTCGTCGCAACCCCGACGGTACCGAGTCGCACGCGGAGTACCGGCCTGGCCTGCAGCGCTTCACCTCGGCTGACGGCACCACGACTGAGGTGGCGATGCAGGCGGCGGCGGGCGGGCGGTTTCAGCGCACGGTGCAGGTGCCCGGCCGGGTGACAGTGAAGACGCCGTCGGGGCTGGAGTCTTCGTCGAGCTTCTCGCGCGGCACCACGACGCCGGCAGGAGAGCCGCTGGCTGTGTCGAGTGAAGTGGGAGAGGCGCGCCTCAACGCGAAGGTGTGGCGCAGCGAGTACCTGGCTGATGCGGGCACTGTCACTGTCACCACGCCCGAGGGCCGCGTGGCCTCGATGACGCTCGATGCGAAGCGACGGCCGCTGGTGGTGACGAGCCCCGGGGTGTTGCCCGTCACTTCTGCGTACGACGGCCGGGGGCGGTTGGTGTCGATGA
>JAYTAT010000144.1:0-5302 GCA_043737315.1 Archangium sp. | reverse complement strand
GCCTGATGACGATGGCACGGCTGACGTTGATGCTGGCGCCTTCGTTGACGAGAACCAGGTTGTGAGAGCCCGGGGCGAGGCGCTTCTTGTTGATGGGCGTCGAGCCGATGGGCTCGCCATCGACGGACACCTTTGTCCACGGCTCGGTGCTGATGGTCAGAAACCCGGGCTGCAGGTTTCGCTCGACGGCTCGAGGCGTCAGCGGCCCTCCGCCGCTCTTGCGGGCTTTGAGGTTGATCTGCACGGTTCTCTGCTCGCCCTCACCCAGGGTCAACTCACGTTCGCCGCGCTCAAAGCCCGGGTGCTCGACGAGGACGTAGTGCGGCTCGTTCGGGGCCACGATTGCGCGTTGCGGTGAAGGGCCCAGCGGTCGGCCATCGAGTCGAATCAGCGCGCCACCTGGCACGGTGACCAACTCGAGCGACGCCGGCGCGCCAGGGTTCGCTTTCGCCAGCTGCGCCTCGGGCCCGGCGTCCAGCGAGGTGAGGGAAACCGGCACAAGCACCGGCGCGACGACCCTGGGGCGTGCTTCCTCACCCCTCGGCACCGCCACCACGAGGAGCACGGCCAGCGCGGCCGCAGCTCCGGCCAGTGCGACCCAGACTCGGCGCCGGGAAGTTGGGCGCGCGACCGGAGCGAATGCCGTCGAGAGGTCGACATGCTCCTCGATGACAGCGGAAGCCGGGTTGAGGCTGATGACGAAGTTGTCTCCGACCGACACGCTGGTCTGCTGCACCTTGAGGTCGTCGGTGCCCAACCGCCTCATGAAGCTCGCGGTCGACAGACCCGGCGTCGCGCTGACCAGCAGCCCGTCGATCGCTTCGGCCACCTCACCCAGCGACCCGTACCGAGCCAGCGGGTCGCGGTTCACCATGCGCATCACCACATCAGCAAGCGCCGCGGGCACGTGAGGGGCCAGAGCATCGGGCCGAAGGATGTCGGCCCCCAGCACCAGCTTGATGAGTTCGAGGTCGTTGTCGGCCTTGAAGAGCCGACGCCCAGAGAGCAGCTCCCAGAAGACGATGCCGAGGGCGAACTCGTCGACCAACGGGGTCACCGGCCGGCTGTGAATCTGCTCTGGCGCCATGTACGCGAGCTTGCCCTTGAGCGTGCCGGTGGCCGTGCGCGTCGAGCGGTTCGATGCGCTCGCGATGCCGAAGTCCACGACCTTGGTCACTCCGTCGTCACGCAACATGATGTTCTGCGGGCTGATGTCGCGGTGGACGATGTTGAGGCGCTGCCCCGACGCATCACACGCCTGGTGTGCGTGCTCGAGCCCGAGCGCAGCTTCGCGAATGATCCGCGCAGAGATCTGCGGGGGGATGATCTGCTGCTGCTCGGCCGCCCTGCGCAAGAGCTGAGAGAGGTTTCGCCCGCGGATGTATTCCATCGCGATGAAGAAGGTGCCGTTCCACAGGCCCACCTCGAAGATCGACACCACGTTGGGGTGGTTGAGGGTCGCTGCCACGCGGGCTTCGTCGAGGAACTGATTCACGAGATCCTGCTGCTGCGCGAGATCGGGCAACAACGACTTGAGAATGACGGGCCGCTCGAACCCCGAGACCCCCCGCTGCATCGCGAAGAACACCTCGCCCATGCCGCCGATGGCGAGGCGATGAAGAATCTCGTACTTCCCGAAGATGAGGTTGCTGCTCATGGCGCGGCTGCCGCCGCCCCATCAAACCTCGTGAACGGCAGCATCACCAGCGCCGCCAGCCCCGTCGCACCTGCGGTGGCCCAGGCGATGTTCGCCGTGGTGGCGAAGGCGCCCCCTTCGTTCGCGAGGCCCACCAATTCGAGGCCCGGCCGGCCCGCCAACGCTCCATCGCGGTAGGCCTGTTGCTGAAAAGGCAGGGCCAGGCTGAAGGCCGCACCCAGGAGAGCCGCTGTCGCCGTCACCACCACGGTGGTCCAGAAGACTGACGCGGGGACCGGCTTGACCCGAACGGGGGCCAACGTTCCCGGCAGAATATTGACCGTGAAGGGGGTGCTCTCAGCGCCCTGAACCAGCAACGGCCCTTCGGCATCGGCGGTTCGCACGAAGTACTCGAGCGCGAAGCCTCGTTCGTCTGCCGTGAGCTCGGGGGCGATGACGCCGCGCCAGCTGCCGTCCTGGGTGCGCTCGAGGGAAAGCGTCGAAAAGCTGCGCTGCCCCGACTTGCGCCAGGGGACCTCGACCGTTTCAACCACGCTGAGCGGGTCGCGAACGCGCCATGAGAACATGAGCGGCTGGCCGCCGGTGCCTTGGGCGGGGCCCTCTCCGATCAGCTTGAGGCTCCCCACCAGACGCCTGCGCTCGACTTCTTTGAGCGTGCTGGCCAGCGCGCGCTCTTCGCTTTGCACCTTGCGAAAGACGGCAAGAATTTTTGGGGGCGTCGAATCGGGCAGCTCGTACCCCGGCTGCGCGCGGAGCAGCAGGCGGAAGGGCTGCTCGGCATCGACCGGGTCTGCCACGATTGCCCGGGCGCACCCCTGCAGGCGGTACGCCTCGACGCGCACGTCCAACGGCAGATCGGAACGCACCAGGAGCTCGGCTGCGCTGGTGACGACCCGCTCGTACTCCAGCGCGGCGTAGAGCGAATTGAGGGCGAGGAGCGCTTCGTCGGCTGATTGCGCTTGCGCCACAGACGTATCGAGCCTGGGCGTGGCTTTCGGTTTGGGCCGCGGGGCTGCAGAGGCGAGGCCCGCCGCCAGCAACGTGAACGCCAGCAGCACCCCCGAGCCTCGAAGCCTTCGCCCGCGGGCCGCTCGCATCAGAAGCGCCAGTGCTGCCCAAAGGCTCCCGTCAGCGCTCGAGCAACCACACCCCGTTGGGCGCAGCGTCGTCGTCGTCATCGTCGTCGGCTCTCCCCGAGGCTCGGGCAACACCACCACGTCGAAGAAACAGGCCCCGACGTGCCCGGCCGTGTCGGTCGCCGTGGCGCTCACCCTCGTTCTCCCAAGAGGGAAAAGGGTGTTCGGCGGGGGCGTCACGCGGAGCAGCGGGGCGGGGTCGACGGTGTCGGTGACCACCACCACAAAGGTCACGAGGCTGCCCGCATCGGTGGTCGCCTCGAAGGTGAGCTCTTCAGGGCAACTCACGACCGGCGCATTGAAGTCCCGTCGAAGCACCACGGGCAACTCGGTGGTGCCCCCCGCAGACGTGGCCACGCAGGTGCGGGTGACGATGCCCTCTTCCAGCACATCTCGCGCTTCGCAACCCAGGGGGGCAAGCAACGTGGAGTCGGGGTCCTCGACCTGAAAGCCAATGGAGGTGGCGCCCACAAACCAACCTTGGCGTTGGGCTCCGACGATCTGGGCGGTGACCTGGGGGGGCGTGTTGTCGAGGGCCTCAGGCAACTGGAAAACCCAGGGTTCGCGGTCGTCGTTGACGTCGGTCGCCGCAAACACCAGGCGTGTCCCGACCTGGGCTGGTACGCCCGGCCACGAATCGATAAAACCCGGCGCGAGGTCTTGCAGCAGGCGCACGCCAGCGTCTCCTGGCTCAGACATCCACAGCTCGGTGCCGGTCAACAGCGATGCGCCGTTGAAGATGACCTCATCGCCTGCGACGTGAAGCCACGGAGCCACAGGGCTGGTCCAGCGGAAAAGCTGGCGCGTGGTGGCCGCGGTGCCCTCTGAGCGCCACAAGGTGTGCACGTCGCCCTCGCCCAGCACGAAGAACCAACTCGCCCGAGACGCGGCGACGGCTTCGAACTGTTCGGGGCCCAACGCCCGCACCACCCGGAGCCCGGAAGGCGTTCCGTCTGTCACCGCAAGCGCCCTGCCCGTGGGCAGGTTGGTCGTGAAAAGCAGCTCGCGAGCCCGGGCGAGGCGGGGCACCGGGTTCGAGCCAGCGCGACCCGGCTGTCCATCGAAGACGAGCGAGGTGCCTGCAGCGGTTCCATCTGAGGTCCACAACTCGAGGCCTCTGCGGCCGTCGTCAGCGGCGAACCACGCGAGGTCTTCGGCGGCGACGAGGCTGCCGCCCCCGCTCGAGGCCGCTCCGGGGAAAACGTCGGCCAGGAGCAGGGTGCCCTCAGGCGTGCCGTCGCTGAACCAGGGCTCTGTGCCGTTCAGTCCGTCATCCGCGAAGAAAAAGACGCCTCCCGCGACGGCCGCGAGGCCCTGAGGGTTCGACGAGGCGGGCCCCTGATGAACGTCCTTCAGGCGCGCGGTCGTCGCGGCAGACCCTTTGGAGCTCCAAAGCTCTCGCCCTGCGACCACGTCGGTGGCCGCGAAATAGAACCTGCCTCCTGACGCCGTCAGCTCGTTTGGCAGGCTGCCCGCGGTGCCCTGGTTGAGGTCCACCAGCTCGGCGCCTCCGTCGACAGCGGGGCCGAGCCACAGCTCTGACCCGTGAACGTGATCGTCGAACACCAGCGCCGCGCTGCTGCCGAACGTGGCTTTTTTACCGAAGTCGCCCGCCGCGCCGCGCAGCCAGACCGCCACCCCCCCGTCCACCACGTCGATTGAGACGAGGGTGTTGGTCGCCGTCGTCGAGGTCGTCAGGGCGACGACGTGCCGGCTCAACCCCAACAGCTCTCCGGGTGACGACGAAACGGTGCCTGGAGTCAGGTCGACACCATGCGTGCCAGCCGGGCTGCCATCCGTGAGCCCCAATTCGCTCGTTCCGTCTGGCATCGCGGCATTGAAGGCGATGAATCGGTCTGTCCCTGCGGCCGCGCGATTGAAAGACGGACCCAACGGGAAACCCAACGGCAAGGTACCCAGCGCCGTGCCGTCGCTGACCCACAGTTCGGGCGCAAGGCTGCGCGTCGCGCTGAAGAACACTTTGTTCGCCAGCGCCGTGTCAAAAAAATGCGGGAAAGAGTCCCCGCCCAGGTTCAGGTTTCGAATCTGACTGATCCCGCCATCAAGCTCGATGAGCCAGGGTTCAGCGTCGAAGGTGGGCGCAATACCGTCAGAGCACCGCGAACGTTGCAGGAAGATTCGGCCGTCTGAAGCCACCGCGCTGGGCGTGCGGCAGGAGCCGAGATTCACGCGGCCTCCACCGGGATTCAGGCCGATGAGCTGGGTCGAGAAGTTGTCGGCCACCAGTGCCAACCCTGGTGTGACCGCGTGCGTGCGGACGTTGGGGGAAAGCAGAGCGGGCAGAAGCTCGCGGGTGCCTCCGTCAGCACTCACGACGAAGGCCCGTTGAGCCAGCACGAGAAATGCCCGGTCGCTGTCGACGGCGGTCGCCACGCCGTCGGAGCTCGGTGGGAGGCCACCCAGGGGCGACCAGCTGGCACCATCGAAGAGCAGCCACTGATTGGACAACGTGAGGGGCGACAACAGCTTGTTGCCCAGAGAAAGAGCC
>JAYTAT010000143.1:0-2084 GCA_043737315.1 Archangium sp. | reverse complement strand
TAGAAGGCGAAAGATGATCACCCTCGACTCTCAGACGATGAGAACGCTTCAACACCGTTTGACGTCGGCGCAGAGCAGCTTCGCGTCGCGTTTTCCGGGTGAGTCGAGCGCGCGGCAGCCCGTGCACGTGCTCTACGGGGGAGCGCATCTGTTCAAGGCCGAGACCGCGAAGAAGCTGGGTGAACTCGCGCGCCAGGCGCTCACCACCTACGCGCCCGATTCTCTTTCGCTGGGTGATGCGCTCGATCTCGAGCTGGGGCTCGCGGCACGCGTTTTCCCGCGCGTGGTGGCCAAGCTCGAACGTGAGCCGGTGGAAGATCTGCGCATCGACTTCGAAGACGGCTACGGCCATCGCAGCGACGAAGAAGAAGATGGTCACGCGATCGAAGCGGCTCGCCAGGTGTCGCGCGGCCTCTCAGAGAATCTTCTGCCCGCCTTTTTCGGAATTCGCATCAAGCCGATGTCGGCCGAGCTGGGTGCTCGCGCGATTCGCACGCTGGATCTTTTTCTGACCGAGTTGAAGAAGCCGGTGCTGATCACCTTGCCCAAGGTGGTCTCGGTCGCGCAGGTGGAGCTGTTCGTCTCGGTGCTCTCTGAGCTGGAGGAAAAGCTCGGCTTCCCGCATCGTTCCTTGCGCGTGGAGTTCATGGTCGAGGCCGCCCAGGGGCTGATCGATGGGGAAGGGCGGCACCTCTTGCCTCTTCTTCACGCCGCGGCACAGGGCCGGCTGCAGGCGGCGCACTTCGGAGCCTACGACTACACCGCTTCGCTCGACATCACGGCTTCGCATCAGGCCCTGCGTCACCCCTCGTGTGACCTGGCCCGCGCCGAGATGAAGTGGGCCTTCGCAGGCACGGGCGTCTTCTTGAGCGATGGCGCGACGACGCGAATGCCGATCGCTCCGCATCGGGGCGCGTCGCTCACCGACAGCCAGCTGTCCGAGAACCGGCGCATGGTGCACGCCGCCTGGCTCACCTCGGCCGAGGACATTCGCCATTCGTTGGCGAGCGGCTTCTACCAGGGGTGGGATCTGCACCCCGCGCAGCTGGTCGCGCGGTACGGCACCGTGTTCGCGTTCTTCCTCGAGAGCCTCGCGCCTGCCACCGAGCGGCTCTCGCATTTCGTCAAGCGGCTGGGGCAGGCCACGCTCTCGGGCACGGTGTTCGACGACGCGGCGACGGGCCAGGGCCTGCTCAACTTCTTTTTGCGCGGGCTGTCGTGCGGCGCGCTCACGGAAGAAGAAGTGGCCGCCACCGGCCTGACGCCCGCAGAGCTGCAGAGCCGATCGTTTTCGACCATCGCTCGAAACCGGCGCGCGCTTTGAGTAAGGCATCGACCATGCGAAGGCACCTCGCGCTGCTGCTGTTGATGGGTTGTTCACCGGCGAAGACGTTGTCCATCGAGGTGGGCACCGACACCGATCCCGCCACCTTGCCGCGGTACACGCCGCGGTGGGCGTTCGAGCCGTGGATCAGCAAGGACATCTCGAACGGGCCTGACACGTATGCGTTCGTCGATGGCTTCCGCGATCGCGACATTCCCGTGGGCGTGGTGGTGCTCGATAGCCCCTGGGAGACGAACTACAACACCTTCGTTCCCAACCCGAAGCGGTACCCCGAGTTCCCGAAGCTCATCAGCGACCTGCGCGCGCGCGACATTCGCGTGGTGCTGTGGACGACGCAGATGATCAACGAGAGCTCGTTCGATGCCGAGCTGGGTGGTGATCGTTACGTGGGGGCTTCCCCCAACTACGGAGTCGCCCGGCGCAACGGCTATTGCGTCAACGATGCGGCGCTGGAGACGTGGTGGAAGGGGCAGGGCTGTGCCGTCGACTTCTTCAACCCCGAGGCGGTGAAGTGGTGGCGAGCACAACAAGACCCGCTGCTCGCGCTGGGCATCGCCGGTTGGAAGCTGGACTTCGGTGAGAGCTACATCACGCGCACGCCGATCAAGACGTTCGCAGGCGCGAAGTCGCTGCAGGAATACTCAGAGCAGTACTACCTCGACTTCCTCACCCACGGCCTCAAGCGCCGCGGTCGCGAAGAGTTCGTCACCATGGTGCGGCCCTACGACAAGTCGTACGT
>JAYTAT010000142.1:0-5314 GCA_043737315.1 Archangium sp. | reverse complement strand
GAAGAGCCGCGTCATCCTCTCTGGCGATCTAGGCCGGCCGCACTCGCCCCTGCTGCGCGATGCCTTCACCGGCTGGTCCACCGACCGCGCGGTCGACGTGGTGGTGATGGAGTCGACCTACGGCGAGCGTGATCACGAGCACAGCCACGACGACATCAAGCAGAAGCTGCTCGAGGTGGTGCAGCAGACGGCGGCGCGCAAGGGCAAGATCTTCATCCCCGCCTTTGCGATCGGCCGCACGCAGGTGATTCTCTATTTTCTCAACGAGCTGGTGGAGTCAGGCCAGCTGCAGCGCGTACCCGTTGCGCTCGATACGCCGATGGGGCTGCTCATCACCGAGACGTATTCGAAGTTCCAGCAACTCTACGACGAGCCTTCCCTCCACAAGCTCGCCCAGGGCGACGCTCCGCTCGACTTCGACGATCTCTATGCATCCCGCCGCGGTCCGGACTCCGCGAAGCTGCGCGATGCACCCGGCCCGATGATCGTAATCGCCGGCTCGGGCATGCTCACCGGGGGCCGCATCGTCAGTCACCTCGTGAATGGCGGGCTGTCCGACGAGCGCAACACGCTGCTCTTCGCCGGTCATCAGAGCTCCGGCACGCCGGGGCGGCGCATTCAAGATGCGGCGAAGAACGGCAAATCGGTGTGGCTCGATGGCCAGGAAGTACCGGTGCGCGCGCGCATCGACACCCTGCGCGGCTTGTCAGCTCACGCCGACCGCACCGAGCTGCGGGCCTGGCTGGGCGCCATCCCAAAGGTCAAACGCGTCGCGCTGCACCACGGCGAAGTGAACGCGCAACGTGCGCTGGTCAGCTTCCTCAGCTCTGCTGCTCCGGCCTGACCGACGCTGTGCCGGGCGGAGGTGGAGCAAGACCCAGGCTTTCCCGCACCGCTTGCACCAGTGAACCGGGCTGAAACGGCTTTTGCACGAAGCACGCGCCTTGAGAAACCAGCCGCGCCGCCGCGGAAGGATCGGGCGCAAAGCCTGAGACCAGCACCACCCGCATCGAGGGGAATCGTTCGAACAGCCGGTGCGCGAGCCACAACCCATCGCGGCCCGGCAACATCACGTCGGTCACCAGCACCGGCAGCTCTGACAACGAGAGCGACATGGCCATCGCCTGCTCCGCGTTCGCCGCGGGGAGCACCTGGAACCCCTCGTGTGCGATCAATCGCACCATCAACGATCTCACGTCGGCATCGTCATCGACCACCAGCACGGTGGCCTCGTTCGGGCGCCGCTGCCGCCGGGGCGGACTCAAGGCCGGCGCGATCGCATCGACTCCATCGAGCGCGCGCGGCAACCAGATGCGGAAGTCGGTGCCTTTGCCCAACTCGCTGTGCACTTCGATCACCCCGCCCAGCGCCTTCACCACGCCGAACACGGTCGCCAGCCCCAGCCCGGTGCCGATGCCCGGCGCCTTGGTGGTGAAGAACGGCTCGAACAGGTGCGACCGCGTGTCCGCTGACAGGCCCGTGCCGGTGTCTGCGAACGAGAGCAGCACCGCGTCACCCACCACCGAGCCGGGCGCATTGCGCGCAGACAACCGCAGCGTGCCGCCTTCAGGCATCGCGTCACGCGCGTTGGCGGCGAGGTTCAGGACGATCTGCTCGAGCTGAGAGGGGCCGCTCCAGAGCGCCCAGGTCTCTTGATCGACCTCGAGCTCCACCTTCACGCGCTCACCCACCAGCCGCCGCGCGAGCTCACTGGCGCGCGCGAGCAACGGGCCGACTTCGACCCGCTTGGGCAGCACCACGTCGCGCCGGCTGAAGGCGAGCAACTGCGAAGTGAGCCCGCTGGCGCGCGAGATCGCCTCCTGCACGTCGTTGAGCTCGGCCTGGGCGGTGCTGTCGCGCGGCACGTTCTGCGCTGCCAGCGTGGTGCAGGTGCGCATCACCGAGAGCAGGTTGTTGAAGTCGTGCGCGATGCTGCCGGCGAAGCGGCCCAGGGCCTCCATCTTCTTGGCCTGCTCCAGCTCACTGAGCATCGCCCGCTCGGCCGTGACGTCGCGCGCCACGCACAGCACCAGCCCAGAGTCAGCAGCCCGAGTCACCACACATTCGAAGCGCCCCGTGCTGCCATCGGCCCGGCGGCGTTTGACCTCGCTGCGAGCCATCTGCCCCCCGCGCACCCGCGCAAACACCGTGTCGAGCGAGCTTGCTTCATCTTCATCGGCCAACGCAGTTCGCGCGGGGCCACCCTGTGGATCGAGCCCCAGCACCTTCATGAATGACGGGCTCGCGTACACCACGGTGTTCGAACGATCGATCAGCGCCACCAGGTCGGTCGTGTTCTGGGCGATCAATCGGTAGCGCGCCTCCAACTCAGCGGCGCGTGACTGGTGCGCGGCGACCTCTTCGAGCGTCCGGCGGTGCGCCCGGCTCTGCAGGCCCGCCACCAGGCCCATCAACGTCAGCCCCACCAATGAGCTGAGCCACAGCTGGTCGATGGGGGTGGGCACCACCTCGACCACGAAGAGCAGCGTCAACACGCTCAACAGCACGCCAAACAACCCAGCCCAGAGCGCGCGTGCTTCGAGCGTGGCCACGGCGACGAGTATCGCCAGACCAGAGTAGAGCGGCGCTGAGCCCAATTGGTGCGTGGTGAAGACCGCGAGCATCGAGCCCAGGCTGGGGATGGCCGTGAGCCAGAGGCCCGCCAGCGTGCCGCGCCCTGAACGGGCCAGCCACGCGGCTGCGAGCCCCATCATCGCGAAGGCGATCACCAGGGTCGCCATGCCGAAACGTTGTGGGCCTTCGAGCGTGATCAGCGTGTGCAGGAGTACCGGAATGCCGGCAACGCCTATGAACACCCCGATGCGCGTAGCGGTGCGCTCACGCCGAGCGGCATCAACCGAAAGAACATCGTGCAGGTAGCTGGTGGCCCCCCCACCAGCCGCCGAACTCGGCAGCATGGGGCGCACTCTCTCATCACCGGGCTGACGCGCTCAAGACCCACTGCAGGTGCACAGGTGATCCTTCAGGCTACAGACGGGCCTCGAAGGCGTGGGTCTGCCCGTCGACCAGCTTCACCACGATTCGAGCGAGCACGCCCACCAGCCGCTCGGGAGCACCGAGGTCGAAGTGGATGCCCATGTCGCCGGGCGCTGAAGGGAACGGCCGGTCGGGCTCGTCGCTCCGGTAGACCGCGGCCGCAGCCAGGCGATCCATTCGATGGGGTTGAACCACCACCTGCACGGCCTTCTTGCTGCGAAACAAGAGCACCTTGAACTCGGCGCGTTCTTCGATGATCTCGGGGTTGCTGCGGCGCTCGACCGGAATCGACACGGGAGCGGACTGCGGTACGGCCACTTCACCTGCGGTTTCTTCAGCGATGGCGGCCTCAGCGGCTTCCATGGCGGCCAGCGACAACTTGAGCTCTGGATCAGCGTCGGCCTGCAGCCGAATGACTTCTTTTTCACCGGGGCTGGCGAGGCCGAGATCGAAGCGAAGCAGATCATCGAAGCTCACCGGGCGACCCCGTTTCCGGGTGACCTCGCTGTTGGCGCTCCTGAACTCGCTGGGCATCGAGCCCTTCACCTCACCGCCCAGCACCTTCACCAGCTGATCGTCGTCGATGCCGGTGCGCTCCGAATACCACCAGGCCTGCCCGCGATATTCCTGATCGAGCAACGCGGCTTCGGCCCGTCGTGCACCGTTGAGGGCGGTGAGGCTGGCGACGCCTGCGCGACAGACCTTGTCGACGCCTCCGACCGCCGTACGAAGTCGCGTGGCCAACGCGGCGGCGTCTTTGCGGCCCGTACCGCCCAGCGCCTCGAGGGCCACCAGGGCAGATTCGAGACGGTCACGGGCTTGAAGATCTTGCACGGCCCACTGCGCCATCGCCTCGCCGTCTTCCACGCTGTCGGGCAAGGCTGACTCGACGGCCTGACTGGCGGCGCGATTGAGCCTGGCGGCGAGCTCTTCGACCTGCACCCCGTCACCCCACGAGCGGAGCGCCAGCTCGGGAATGGCGCCCAATGGTTCGTTCAGGTTCGCGCTCTTCGCGTTGAGCACCGCGCGCCTGCGCAGCACATCGCCTGCGGCCTCGAGCAGTAACCCCACCACCACCGCCCCATCGCCCGGCCGCTTTCCTGTCTCCAACTCGTGGTGCAGTGCTTCGAGCTCGGTGAGGCGGGCGGCGTACTTCTCGGGGGTGGTCGTGGCCATGTTCAAGACTCCTCTTGGGATCCCTCTTCACGCTTGCGCGCTTCGAGGATGTAGAGCTTCAGCCACGCCTGCGCGCGGCTGACACGTTTGTACGAGTTGACGACGGTGATGCCGAGGGCGCGAGCGACCTCTTCGTGATCGTCGAGATCCTGGTGGTGGTACAGATCCCACGCGGTGGCCTCGTTGGGATGCTCTTCTTTGAGCCGCTCCCATGATTTCCAGTACTCGCCGTGGGCCTCTTGCTGCTCGGCGAGGGCTTTGGCCTCGGAGATCGACCGATTGGCTTCGGGCAGACTGGTCTCTGGCGCGTCGTCGTCTTCACCGACGCCCCGGCCCGAATCGAGCTCTTCGCGCTGCCGGCGGTACCGGTCGATCGCGCAGTGCTTCACGATGCGCAGGAAGAAGGTCTTGGGAGACGCTGCTTTGCCCGGCATCTGCTCCGAGACGCCGCGAAATTGGTCCAGTCCCTTCGCCATGAACTTGGCGACCGCGTCCTGAAAGATCTCGTCGGCGTCGTCGGGGGAGCCCCTCATGAACGCGCCTTGCACGCGCCGGATGACGGTGGTCGACGCATCGCGCCACCGAAACACCAGTTCCCCGAGAGGGCGTTTGTAGTCCTGGCCAAGCGCCTTGCGCCTGCCGATATCTGCGAACAATTCGTCGTCGTTGAGCATGGGCTGGGGCCCGGGACCATACCTGCCTCACACGAGGGGGCAGCGGCATTCCTGACAGACAATTATTGCCCCTTCTTCCGCCCGGGGCGAAGGCCTCGTCAATAAGTCAGGAACCCCCGATGAAGGCGGTCCTGAGCCGTCATGAATCGCACCATCGTCATCGGAGACCTGCACGGCTGTTACGACGAGACGCTCGAGCTGCTCGACGCGCTCCAGGTCACCTCATCTGATCGTCTCATCTTCGCCGGCGACCTCGTCGATCGCGGCCCCAAACCCCGCGAGTGCGTCGAGCTCGCGATGAAGCACGAGTGCGTGCTGGGCAATCACGAGGAAAAGCACCTTCAGCAACGCCACAGCAAGGTGGAGAAGCTCTCCCCCGCGCACCTCTTCACGCGCGATCGGCTCGAGCCGCAGCACTACGAGTACTTCGAGCGCCTGCCACTCTTCATCCGGCTGCCCGAGTTCAA
>JAYTAT010000141.1:0-5316 GCA_043737315.1 Archangium sp. | reverse complement strand
CGAGCGAGGCTTCCCCGGGGGCCTTGTCGGACATGTCCCCGTCGACTTCGTCGGGGGTCTCCAGGAGGGGGTTCGACTCCATCTCCTCGCGGATCTGTTCGATGAGCTCCATGCGTGAAAGCTGCAGCAGCTTGATCGCCTGTTGCAGCTGGGGCGTCATGACCAGCTGTTGCGACATCCGTAAGCTTTGTTTGAGCTCCATACCCATGCGTCTCACCCCTCTATCAAAAGTTGTGCCAAGGGTACTCAAAGCGCAACCGCAAGTGCTCTCCTATTTCAGGGGCAATCGCCAACTAACTGAAATGAGTCAGGAAAGCGAAAAGTCTGCGCCCAAATACACAGAGCGTGCCCGCTCTGAGGAGGCGATGGCCTGAGGCGTGCCCTCTTCGAGGATGCGCCCCCCCGCGATGATGTACGCGCGGTCACAGATGCGCAGGGTGTCGCGCACGTTGTGATCGGTGATGAGCACCCCCAGCCCGCGGTCCCGCAGCCGCGAAATCTCTTTCTGCAGCTCGCCCACGTTGATCGGGTCGACGCCAGCGAAGGGCTCATCGAAGAGCATGAACCGGGGTTTGGGGAGCAAGGACCTTGCGATCTCAGCCCGCCGGCGTTCACCGCCCGAGAGCACCTCGCCCAGGCTGCCCGCAACGTGGGTGAGCCCGAACTCAGCCAACATCTGGTCGGCGGCGGCCTCACGTTCGGCTCTCGTGCTTCTGGGCTCGAGTTCCAGCACGGCGATGAGGTTGTCGCGCACCGTCAGCTTGCGGAAGATCGACGCCTCTTGCGGCAGGTAGCCCAGCCCCGCCCGGGCGCGCAGGTGCATCGGCAACGAAGCGAGCTCGCGCGTGCCCAGCCGCACCGAACCCGCGTCGGGCTGCACGAGGCCTATCACCATGGAAAACGAGGTGGTCTTGCCGGCGCCATTGGGGCCCAGCAGGCCGACCACTTCGCCGGGTTTCACGGTGAAGCCGACGCCGTCGACCACCTGACGTGAGCCGTACCTCTTCTTGAGCCCCTCTGCGACGAGCGCGTCGCTCATGCCGGGTCTCCGTGAACGGCGAGGAAGAGCCGCGCCCGGTAGACCACCCCCAGGTGCACCAGCGGGCCGACCAGCGCGCCGCCCACCACGTCAGCCAGCCACGCGCCTTCGCGATTGGCATAGGTGGCGAAGATGCTCATGGGGAGCGCGAGCACGAAGCCCACCATCACCAGGCCGATCAGCATCGCGAACATGGTGCCCAGCCAGAGCAGGGGCGCCGACTTGATGGTGTCGAGCACGCCGCCCAGGGAGCCCGCCAGCCCTTCGCCGTACATGATGGCGTAGTCCATCAGGGGAATGAGCCAGATGAAGACGGGCATCAGGAGACCCCAGCCGCCGTACTCGAGCCCCAGAAAGGCGAGCACCATGGCCACCGCAGGCGTGGCGAGCCCGCTGTGCTCCGCGCCGCCTGACGCGCCCATCGCCACCCGGAAATAGAGCCCCCAGCCGATGCCCTTGCCCATGCCCACCAGCGCAGGCGCGATCGAGTGCAGCGGCGAAATCCACGTGTCCATCACGGCGCCGCCAGAGAGCAGAATGGAAGGCAAGATGATCAAGAGCGGGTTGCTCTTGACGAAGCCGAGCACTTCGCCGCCCGCTTCGCGCAGCAGCTCGGTGTCGGAGAGCTCCTCGTTCGACTCGGCCATCACTGCACCTTCTTCTTTTCGACTTCGATGACCGTGACGGCGTTCTCCACTTCGAGGAACTCCGAGCCAGAGAAGAAAGTGACCTTGGTGCCCTTCATGCGCGTCTTGCCCTGGCGTGCTTGCGGTTTGCCGGTGACCACCAGCGTGCCTTTGGGCACGTCGTAGTCGCCGTTCTGCCCGCGGGCCCAGCGATCACCCTCGGTCACCTCGACGCCGCCCCTCGCGAGCACCCGATTGATCTCACCCTGCTCGTCGTAGGTGGCGGTCAGCTCGGGGGAAAGCAGAGTGGTCTTGCCCTTCACCGCCTTCACGTGGCCGGTCCACTTCGCTTCGTTCTTCACGCCCTCGAGCGTGAGCAGATCGGCGTCGATGGCCAGGCGCTGATCTTTGGGCTCCTTCACGCGGGTACGCGCCCGGGTCACCACCAGTCGATCGATGCCGGTCACCAGGGTGACCACTTCACCTTCGACCTCACGGGGGCCCTGTTTGCCACGGGGCTTGCCGGTCACGGTGAGCACTCCGGTCTGATTGATGTACTCGGCGCGGTCGCCCCAGGCCTCACGGTCGCCGTCGATGGCGTAGACGTTGCCCCGGGCTTCGATGCGCAGAATTTCGCCCCGGGTATCGAAGAAGGCTTCGAGCTCGTCGCAGGTCAACGTCATCGCGTCGCGTTTGGCGATCGCGTGGCCGCTGTAGAGGGCACGTGATTCTTTGTTCCGGAAGTCGAGCTTGTCGCCGTTGACCTGAAGGTGGCCCGCAGGCAGCCCTGCGTCCGGCGCGGTGAGCAGGAGGCTGACGAGCAGGGAAATCACGTGAAAGGGGTTCTACACCACGGATCTCGAAATCAGGCTTCGGCGATCTCCTGCATGCGCATCGCGCGGCGGGTGAACTCGGCGAGGCGATAGAGAACCGTGCGGCGCGAGACGCCCAGGGCTGCGGCCACCTGGGCCTGCTCAATGCCCCGCGCGTGGTACATGAGCGCTGGTTGCTTGAGCTCGTCGGGCGTCGCGGCCAGCAGACGGTTTGCGAAGTCGCGGGTCACCACGCTGTCTTCGAAGTCGTCGTCGACCATCTCGGGCACGTGCTCGACGGGCTCCGCATGGCGGCGCGCGTCGCGGATGACGTTGAGGCAGTGGTTGGTGGTGATGCGGTGGATCCATGGCAACACGGCGTCTTCACCGGGTGCAGAGTCGACATGCTTGAGCACCTTGATGAAGACGTCCTGGGTGGCGTCCTCCGCGGCGGTGCCGTCCTTCAGCAGGCGCTTGCAGCGCGCGTAGATGGTCGGTCCGAACTTCGCGTACATCTTCTGGGTGTCCAGCTGGCTCATCCGTGCGTCCCCTTTTGAGTTGAACTGCGACCGGCGTTGCGGCCGGGCTTTGGAGACATGTTCGAGACTGAGTGGTGGATGGTTGCGCCACTCGAAGCGACACGCGTCAACGCCGTTGGCAGTTTTCGGGAAACACCAATTCGCTGGCGCGCTTACGAGACGAAAGCAGCCAGTAGCAAGACTGATTCACGAAGAATGGGCTTCGAATCAACGCAGACGACCCGAAACGACAGCCGGGTGGACCACGCGCGCCACGCCCGGAAACCCCCGGAAGTGCGCGGGAATCTCGTGGGCTAGGGTCGACGGATGATCTGGCTCGTGGTGGCTCTGCTCAGCAGTGTGGTCGCGGGTGTCGGCTTCTGGCGCGGCACTGCTTCGGGGATCTCGGGTCAGACGATGCCTGCGGTGGCGGGGGTTCTCTTTTCACTGATGATGTTCCGCGCGACCACGCTGATGAAGAACGCGGCCGCTGTGGGCAAACTCGGCGGCTGGCCGCTTCGGCTCTCAGGCGCGTTGGCGCTCACCGCCACCACGGCCGCGGCCATCGACGTGATCGTCTGGGTGCACAGCAGGCAGGCCACCTTCGGCCATCTCGCGCTGCCCACCGCGATGATCGCCTTCGTGGTGCTGGTGGTGACGGCCTTGCGGCTCTCTGCCGATTCCCCACGGCGCACTCATTTCTACGCGCTCGCCCTGGCCTCCGCAGCCAACGCGCTGGTCTCGGCTTTCCTGTTCATCAACCTGCAGTTGCCGAAAATCACAGGCTGACCACCCCCATCGACAGAAGAGGTCTTGACGACTCTATGTGCGGTGGTTAATACTTATTGGGTCGACGGTCGAAGGAGACGGACATGGGTTCGCCGCTGTTGCTCACCGATGGCTACAAGTTCTCGATGGCAGAGGCCGGCTGGCCGCTGCGACCCGAGACCTTTTATTACTCGCACCGCAAGGGTGGGCTGCAGGTGCTGCCCTTCGATGTGGAGAGCGAACTCAAGCAGCTCGTGCCTGAGTTGCGGCTTGGCGATTGGGAATACCTCAGCACCCACGAGTACGACCTCGGCTCGGCGGTCAAAGCGGCGCTCACCTCGAAGCAGCTCACGGTGAAGGCCCTGCCGAAGCACGCGGTGTTCAGCGATCGCGAGCCGGTGTTCACGGTCAGTGGTGCGTCGTCACTGGTGTCGTGGCTCGAGCCGGTGCTCTTGATGTGGAGCTACCGCATTCAGGTGGCCACGGTGGCGGTGCTGCGGCCCGACGAGCTGGCGGCGGCGGTGAAGACGGTCACCTGCGAGGCGCAGAAGCAGTTGGTGTTGAGCACGCTCGATGCGGTCGGAGTCGAGGCGCCGCCCATCACGGTGGACAGTGAAGGCTACGTGGCCCGCGTTCGCGCACGCGTCACCGAGCTGTCGGAGATTCTGGGCTCTGCGGCCCGCTTGTTCGAAGTGGGGCTGCGCGCAGCGAGCTGTCCGGAGCAGCACCTGCTCGCTCTCGAAGGCGCGAAGCAGGCGGGGCTCACGCGCACCAGCAACGTGTACGGGGCGCAGCAGCTGGGCCTCATTCCCGTGGGCACCATGGGGCACGAGCACATTCAGCGGTACGGGACTGATGAAGCGGCCTTCAGGGCGATGGTCGAGCGGCGGTATCAGCGCTCGAGCTTCCTGCTCGATACGTTCGACACCATCACCTCGGGCATTCCCACGGCCTACCGGATCATCGCTGAGCGCCCAGGCCAGTCAGATTCCATCCGGTACGACTCGGGCGACAAAGAGACGCAGTACCGCTTCGCTGCCGCTGAGGCCAGGCGCCTGGGCATTCGCCCCGTGCAGATTCTCGAGGACGGCTTCGATGCAGAACAGACGCGGCGCTTCGAGGTGCTGCGCAAGGAAGTGGGCTGGAAGCCAGAGGAGCAGGTCTACGGCTACGGCGGGTACATCGTGGCGCAGACCAGCGGCAGCCCGCTGACCCGGGACCGCGTGTCGGCTGTGTACAAGCTCACCCAGACCGGCCACCGGGCGACGATGAAGTTCGGCAATGAGAGCGGGGGCGGCAAGCAGAGCGTTCCTGGAAAACCGGTGCTGTTCCGACGGAGCGCGGGGGCCAGTGGTCCATTCGGCATCGTCGGGCAGGAAGGCGAGGCGGTACCTGCAGGGTACGTTTTGCTCACCGGGGCTCCTGCTCTCGCGGCTCCTCGCGTGGAGCAGGTGACCGAGGCGGATCGCCGCATCGGGTTGTCGCCTTTGACGCAGCAGCTCGTCGATGAGCTGTCGAAGTGGAAGGCCTGAAGAGACCTCGCTGACGACACC
>JAYTAT010000140.1:0-2092 GCA_043737315.1 Archangium sp. | reverse complement strand
TGGTGAAGGCCTCGAAGGTGCGCAGCGCAGCGTGCAGGCCCTCTTTCGACAAGGCGGGGTTGGCCAGCAGGGTCTCCAGCCGAATGGCGCGGCCCCAGAGGCGCGCGAGGGGGATCGCCTCGGCGCTGACGAACCAGAAGTGTTCCAGCTTGCCGCCCGGGTTCACCTTGAGCTTGAGCGGCTGATTCGAGGGCAGCGCGCAGAACAGTTCGATGCCGCTGACCGGCGTGACGAAGCTGCCCATCGGCTGCTGGCTGACCAGGTCGAGGCTCGACTCGTCGGTGAACACGTACAGCTCACCCGCCGGTGGCCCGCCCTTGGTGCTGAGCATCACGATGCGCTCGAACTCGCTGCGACCGATGGTGGGCGCGAAGCCGATGGGCACGAAGTAGTCAGGGTGTGAAGCGAGCGCGCGCATCACCTCGTGGGGGCCGGCCTGTTTGGCGGCGAAACGCTCGAGGGTCGTGAGGGCCATCGACATGGGGCCGACGTTCGCACTGCGCCTTCATCTGCGCCAACATGCACTTGATGCTGCTGAGCTTGAATCGACGAAGGGCGGCAGTGACGTGGTGCCGAAGAGTGCTTCGGCCGTGCGGGTGATGGGGGGGGGCGCGAGAAGAACCGTGGCTTGAGCTTCACGTGCAAGGGCCAACGGCACGCTGCAGATGTTGTCGGGTGATGTGCAGCGCAAGCGGCTCTTCCTGCTCGGCGACAGTCAGGTGTGGATCGACTGAAGGCTCAGGGCCCGTCGAACCAGCGCCGTTTGAGCTCCTCGAGAAACTCCCGGGTGATGAACGAGCCCGAGTCAGACCCCACCACCGCGTTGACCCCGCATACGGGGCACAGCGCCGTGGCGTTGTCGTCGACCCAACTGGTGATCGCGGTCGGCTCGAAAATCGACAGGCAATGAAAACAACCGCACCGGCTGCTGCGAAGCACCTGGGCGCGATGGTTGGCGGCGGCTGCGTGGAGCGAAGGGCTCTTCAAGGTGTGGCGTTCGAATCAGCGCCGAAGAGGACGCGGGCGATCCACGGAGGCGTGGGCAGCGCTTTGAGGGTGAGCAGATCGTTGAGCAGCTGCGAGACCTGAGCGTTCAACGCGCCGAAGGCCACGCCCACCCGAGGGGGCATCGTGTCACTGGCCCGCGTGGAGACCGCCCACACCACCTGGCCCGCGACGCTCAGCACTCCGGTGGTCAGCTTCATCTGGATCAAGAAGGGCACCCCCACCTTGATGTGGCGAGGCAGGGTGTCTGCTTCGACGTCGATGCCCACGCCGCCCGCGCTGATGTCGCGCAGCCGATACGTCGGCGCGTCAGGCCGGTCTTCGGTGGCGCGCACGTGCAGGGGAATGCGGGGCGCTTTGCGCTTCTTGTCGAATTGGGAAGTCTCGAAGATCCGCTGGATCACGCCATCGAGCCCGAGCCGGTTCTTCGGCGGCTCGTAGCGGATGTGCAACACGAAGCTCCCAGGTGACGTCTCGGTCACCGACAAGACCGTGCCGTGCACCTCTACTGGATCTCGCACGCCGGGTGATCGGAGCTCGAACACGAACTTCGTTCCCACCGGCAGCGCCTTCTTCGTCTCGATTCGAACGCCGCCCCGGCCGACGCTCTTGGTCAGCTCCCCCAACAGGGATTCCGGAGACTTGTAGGCGACCTTGAGCCGAACCGGCGTCACAAGTGCCAGTTCTTACGCGATCACCCGCGCCCTGTTCCCGCTTTCTTGACCCTTCGCGAAAGCGCCCCTATTTTCGCGGCGCAAGTGGCAGAAAGTGGTATCGAGCGGATCTAAATCCCTCGCGGTGGTGGATCAGGGCAGACGGGTGGATCGGGTGGCTTTTCCGCGCAGTCGTTCAACGAAAACGGAGCGAGTGAGACGTGTTCCGCGGCGTCTTCGAACATCAGATCGACGCCAAGGGGCGAACGAGCTTCCCGGTGAAGCTGCGCGACACGCTCGTCGGCAGTTACGACGATCGGTTGATCGTCACGACGGCGCTCGATCCGTGTCTCCACTGCTACCCGGTGCGCGAGTGGGAGCAGTTCGAGACGGCGCTTGCCCGGCGCAACCCCATGGAGCCCGGCGTGAAGGCG
>JAYTAT010000139.1:0-5327 GCA_043737315.1 Archangium sp. | reverse complement strand
CGTGTTCCGACGCCATTGAGCACTGGACGGGCACCGACTGCTGCCTCCAGCGCGTCACCGTGTGCACCACCGGCAACTCAGTTTCCTGTTTGGACGCGGTCGAGCACTGGACTGGCACTGAGTGCTGCGTGGAGCGGGTCACCACCTGCACCGCCGGCAACTCCGTCTCCTGCTCCGACGCGGTCGAGCACTGGACCGGCACCGAGTGCTGCGTCGAGAACGTGTCGAGGTGCGTGACCGGCTCGTCCACCTTGTGCACCGGTACCGGCCGGCACTGGACCGGTACCATGTGCTGCATCTGAGCGAAGCGCTCGGGCTGAAGGTGGAAAAGGCGCTGAACCTCGCAATGTGAGGGCGCTGTGAAGAGAACACTGCGCGCACCTGAGGCGGCAGCCGACCGGGCGGGGCTACCGCAAGCGGGCGTGGTCACAGCGCCAAGCCTGCTCCTGTGAAACATGCGGCATCGCGAGGGTCTAATCGAGGACATTGAAGGCGAGCGATCGGATCTCGAATTTCCCGTAGGTCCATTCGCCGGACGTCTCGATCCAGTTCGCGTCGCCCCGGGTGCCGACTCGAATGCCATCGACCTCGCCATAGCCAGAGATGGGCGTGGACCAGGGCGGGTTGTGGCTGCCCTCCCCCGGTTCTTCCTGGGTTCGGTCGTTGGACACAAACCCGGTGAGGTCACCCGCCGCGTCGAAGGTGAGGGTGGCGGCGACGGTGTGGCCAGCGTTGGTGAATGAAGCGAGGAGTGATCGCTCGCCGTGCGGCTGCCAGGTGAAGGGCAGGTCAAGCACTGCCGCCGGTGCCATCACCACGATGTCGTTCATCAGCGTCACCGTCTCCGCGTGAGTGAGAATCGGGCCGCTCCTGTTCACCATGGGAATGAGGCTGGCGGCCCGCACCTGAAAGGTCGCAGCGCCGTCGACGTAGCGGTGAAAGATGTCCAGCGGCACGCCGGCGCGGTTGGCGTTCATGTAGAAAAGCCGCGCTGGTGGATCGAAGAACTCGTACTGCGTGGCGGTGCACTGCATCCATGCAGAGGTCGCGCTGCTGCGCATCTGGGCGCTGAAGCGCGCGCGGAGGTTGCGAACGTGAGGTCGGCCGAGCGCTCCATTCCGCCGCAGGTAGGTCTGTAGCAACGGTGGCAGGCTCGTCAGGTCCGCTTCAGTGATCACAGCGGAGGAATGGACGGGTCGGGCCAGGAGCGCATCGCGGTCGTGCGCGAACCGGGCGCGGAAGCTGGCCGGACGGGCGTCGAGCGCAAGCAGCATGAGGGGAATAGCGATGATCGCATTGGCCAGAGTGCCGAACTTCGCGTCACTCCACGACAGGGAGATCATCGCCTGCGAGAGCAAGACGCCCGGTACGCCGAACCACCACCACCCATGCGCGCCGAGCGCGAAGGCGATCGCTGCTGCGACGAGCAGAATTGCCGCGACCAACCAAACCGCGCCGGCGACCGGAGTGATCGGCGTGCGTAGCTGCTCGACCTCTGCCCAGCCGAACGCCTTGGTGGGGCCGAGCAGGTGAATGAGTCCGTGGAGTCCGATGAAGAGGGCGAAGGCAATTCGCATGACCTACTCCTTGATCGCGCAGGGAACATCTCAGTCGCGGAACTCTTCTGGTCGGGCTTTAAACCCGGCACCCCGGTGGATTTTAACCTCGTCTACCGTGGCATGCCGGGGTTGGCTCCCCTGTCAGACAGCTCAGGGGCAGCGCGGCGTCGGAGGAAGGCTTGCCACCGTGCCGTCGCACGCAGGCAGCCCCGCGGCAGCGCGGTTGGCGAAGGACTGCGCTCCCGTGTAGTTCGTCAGCAGCAGGTTGCCGCCCGCGCCCACGAATCACGTTCTTCCGCATGGATCGAATCGCCGCCTTGGGGGGGGCGTATGCGTAGCTGTTCAGGCCGTTGAGCGGGGCGATGGTGTTGCACTCGGCGGCGGCGAGCAGCACGAGCGCGCCGGCACGCGAGGGAACACGCGGCGCAGCCGGTTGAGAAACCCCTCATCGGGCTGCGATTCAACACCGGTCGAGAACGAGTCTCCGCCCGCAGTGATTCCGCCTGAACTGTCACTGAGGCCCTCGGCGACTGACTGCCCGGTCGGGTTGCGCCCCCTTGATGCATTGACCTGCGATAGATCGAAGCGCGTGACGAAAAAAAACGGGGGCGCGATCTTCTCTGGCCCCTACGACTTCTTCGTCTTCTTCCTGCCCTTCATCGCGTTCATCTCGATGCCCTGGCTCAGGCAGCGACTGTTCGATGACGGCTTGCCGTACTGGCTGATGCTCGTCGCCTTCGTTCACGAAGGCTGCACCTGGGCTCTGTTCACCGACGCCGATCGACATGAACTGCACAAGAAGCGGTGGCAGGCGTATTTCCTGGCCCCGGTTGGCATTCTCGCCGCGCTCGTCGCGCTGCAGCTGGGGGCTCCGGCGGCGATTCCCAGAATCCTGATCGCCTGGAATCTGCATCACCTCATTCGGCAGAACGTGGGCATCTACGCGCTGTACCGCAGCCGAAACCCCGCGCCGTACCACCCGACGCGCGAGAACTGGGCGATCTACCTCTGCAGCTGGGGCTTCGTGCTGGCGGCGTTTCGAAAAGAGCCTTCGCCCTTCGAATTCATGCCTGACGCGTTCTTCTTGTGGAGCTTCCGGGCCCTGTGTCTGGGCGGCCTGGTGCTGGGCGTGTGGTCGCTCTTCGCGTTGCGGAAGCACGCGGCGGGCAACAAGGCCTTCTGGTTTCTCTGCGCCAGCATGGCGTTTTATTCGCCATTCCTGCTGGCCGACTCCGAGAGCTTCATGTCGGGTTTCGCAGCGGCGCTGGTGGTCCACTACGTCCAGTACATCGGGCTGACGACCGGCATGCAGATCAACAAACACCACGAGGGTGCGCCCGGATGGGTCGCGGCTCGACGGATCGGCGCGTACCTGCTGGTCGCGGCTGCGTTGATTCCATTCCTGCGGGCCACGATTCAGTTCGGCGATCGACAGCCGGTTGAGATCGCCTCAGTGATGTTACCCGTTGGAATGTTGTTCACCGTGTGGGCGGCCCTCACGCACTACTACCTCGATCGGCAGATCTGGCGCATGTCGGTTCCTGAGGTTCGTGGGCTCGCCTTGCCCTTCTTCAAGCCAGTGCTCGGGTCTCGCGCGACTGGCAAGGCCTAGACAGCACCCTCCCTCCTTCAGTTGAGGCGGCAAGCTCGACTTGCGCAGGCAGTACCTCGTGTCTTTCTTGAAGGAGCGAGTGGCTTCGGCTTCCTTGTTGGTGAAGACACGATTGGCGCACTCGAGCCGCGTCGCCCCCGCGAGGAACTGCGCGACGCGCGCACCGCCTCGAACTTGCCTAAGCATCGCGACCTCCAAACCAGTCCTTCGTTGAGGCCTTGCAGCTCGGCATCGGCGCCAGCTTCTGAATCTGGAACTCAGCCCCAAAAAAGAAGCCCGCGGCAGTTGGCGCGCGGGCGTCTCGTCACTGAGGTGATGACCGGCTCGATTACTGGCAGGTGCCCGGAGCAGACGCCGTCGTGGTGTGGCCGCAGTGCGTGGAGGCCGAGGTCGCGTCAGTGGCCGCGACGCTCAGGTGGTACATGCGGCAGGCAAAGCTGTTGCCGCTGGTGGTGGCCGAGGTGTAGCGCGCGGTGACCGTCGGGAAGCCGGTGCAGGCGGTGGTGCAGGCGGCCAGGGTGGCGAACTGGCCGGAGCACTTGGCAACCGCGATCGCGCAGAAGCCATCGCAGTTCGCACCACAGGCACCATCACCGGCGGGGCCCGCGTGAGGACAGTGCAGGGCCACGTCGGTCGGGGCGGCGTTAGCGTGGTAGGCGCGGCACGAGAGGGTGTTGCCCGAGGTCGCGCCCGTCATGCCCTGCGTCATCGCCGAGCACGAGCCGAGGCAAGAGGCCTGGTTGGAGTACTGCGAGTTGGCGCCCGTGCAGTTCGCCATGACGGCCGTGCAGTACGAAGCGCAGGTGGGGGCGACGGCCGTGCCAGCGTCAGTGCCCGCATCGGTTCGTCCGGCATCGGTGCCTGCGTCGTCGCCGCTCGGGGCACCGCAGCTGAAGATTGACAGCGAAAGGACGGCGGCGGCGAGAAGGGTCTTGTTCATGTGTGGGTCCCAGGGGGGTGAGGGAAAAATCGAAGAGACAACGGAGGCCCAGAAGCCAAGGACCCCCACGACGCCTTTGTAACAAACGCTCCAAGTCGAACAGCGCTGCTTCGGGATCGGTGCCTACTGCATTGCCTGGCACGACTTCGTAAAATCTGCCGACATGCCGCTGAACTCCAGCTTCACCCCGGTGAGTGACCGTGTGCAGGGGGTTGAAGGTGCCCCTGATTCTTCGAGGCGCAGGAAGCGCGGTGGAGCTCGTTTCCACCATCGCATCTCGAGCTCACCCTTCCGGTTCGTCGGCGTCTTCGTCAGGCACCTCGGGCGCCTCATCCTGGGCCACAGGTTCGACCTGGGCCTCGATCACCGACGGGGCCGAGCCTTTGAATGTGGGCCTGAAGCGGCGCACCTGTTGGCGCAGGTGCAGACCCGTGCCGGCGGCGCTGTAGCCCAGCGCCTTGAAGTACGACGAAAGCTCACTCTCGGCCGCGGCCGCGCCGTTGATTTCCCCCAACAGCGCGCCTTCGCCGCCGACGAGCGACTTCTGGTGGAGCGTCAGCACGGCCCTGGCGACGTGGCCCGCGACCTTGCCCCGCTGCGCCTCGTCGTCGGGCAGAAATACGAAGGCGGCCTTGTGGCCGCGGCTCAGCCAGGCGCGGGCATGACCGTCGATGAGCACCACGTGCGCCCCCGCTTGCCGCATGGGGCCTTTGCCAGGCCACTTCAGCAGCGCCCCGTACGGGTTTGCGGGGTCGGTCGCCGAAACCACGACGACCTCTGCTTGCTCCGGCGGGGCCTTCAGGCTGCGCAGCACCTCAAGCGCCGGGGGCTGCGCGAACTGCATCGCGCCCACGCCGCTGACGAAGTATCCGCGCCGGACTTTTCCGCCGTCTTCCATCGCCTTGAACACGTCGTAGAGGCCCGAGAAGCCACCGACCGTGTTCTCGGCTGCCGCGACGTCTCGGGTCACCAGGCCGTAGCGCGTGAGCCACTGCTGCGCCAGGCGGGTCGCCCACTGGGTATCGGTCAGCGCAGCCGCGTCGACCTCGAGGCGGCGCTGCACCAGGCTCCACCGGCCATCGGCTTGCACCGGCGTCGAACGCCTCGAGCGAAACGTTCGCGGCTCGAAGCTCTGGCGCTTCTTCGCCTGCGCTTGAGTTCGAATCAGCTCGCGCAACGGGAAGAAGCTGTCGTTGGTCAAGACCCCCTTCCAGGT
>JAYTAT010000138.1:0-5331 GCA_043737315.1 Archangium sp. | reverse complement strand
CAGCGTTGATGGCGTGACCCAGCGCGTGAACGGCGGCCGGCTGGCACTCACCGACGAAGATCGCCGAGGCACCCTTGTTCGCGTTCAGGTCTTTCGCGAGGCCTGCGACGAACTTCTTCTGCACGTCGCTGAGCTTCGCGCCACCCGCCGCGAGCTCGGCGAGGCCCAGCTCTTGCGCGAGGGCCTTGAGCACGTTGACGCCTTCGGCCGAGCTGATGCGCACGCGGTGATCGGCGTTGGTGCCGGTGTTGCTGAAGCCCGCTTCCGCCACGTACAGGCGGATCATTCTCGAGGCGTCTTCCTGCTTGAGGACCGCGCGGGTCGCCCCGAACTGGCGCGCCAGCTTGAGGTGATCCGGACCGGTGAGCAGGAAGTCGGACTCGAGCGAGAATACGACCTTCGCGGTGGCGAGGTCGTAGTGCGCGCGCGCGCCCGGGCCGAAGGCGAGCTGCGCACCCTGGATGGCGTGGTCAGGCGAGAGCAGGTCGAAACGCACGACCCTGGCTTGCGGCAACTTCGCCAGCAGGCGCTCGAAGGTGGGGCCCGACTCTTCTTCGACCAGGAAGGCGAGGCCCTTGCCCTGGGCGGTCACGAGCGGCGTGAACTTCTCTTTGGCGAACGCATCCCACTCTTCCCACTTGGCGGCGGCGCCGGCCTTGAGCGGCGTCTTGGCGCGCTCGGGGTCGTAGAGCTTGAGGATCTCGGCCTGGGCCCAGGTGTCGCTCGCGCCCAGGGTCGAGGGGTGCAGCGGGTTGCCTTCGAGCTTGGTGGGGCGGCCGTCGTTCTGCTCGGCAAGCAGGCCGATGGCACCTTCGGAGCGCATCGCGGCCGTCGCGTACATCAGCGAGTTGCCGGCCACGTACTTCTCGGGCGCGCGCACGAAAGGAAGAATTTCGTCGGGGTCGCGGCGAAGTTTCTCGCAGCCCGCAAGCGAACCCAGCGCGAGCGAGGCGCCGGCCAGCTTCATCGCGTCGCGGCGGTTGAAGCCCGCGGGCGTGGTGATGCCGGTGGGGAACTCGAGGTCGATCGTCTTGCTGACCGACTCGTCGTTGTTGCGGTGCTCGAGTGAGCGCCAGTGTTCGGGCTGCTCCGTCATCGAGTCGCGAAGCGGGGCGTAGGGATCCTTCTTCATGGCTTTCGCTCCTTCACTGCTTCAGCGGTGGCAGCCAGAGCAGCCGGCCGTCGCGTACGTTTTGTAGTGGCCGTCGACGAACTTCTGCGCGCCCGACAACGAGCCCGGCGGGTTGAGCGTGGCGGCGATGCGCTTCTGGCTCTCTTGCCAGTCGAGGTCGGCGCTCCAGCCCATCTTGGTGACCGCGTCGGTGGGGCGCAGGTTTCGGCCCGGGTTGCTGTGGCAGTCGAGGCACCAGCCCATCGAGAGCGGCTGCGCCTGACGAACGACCTCCATGCGGTCGATGCGGCCGTGGCAGGTCTCGCAGCCGATGGCGGCGCGGTTCTCACCGACGCCCAGCGCCACGTGCGCCGAGTGGTTGAAGTACGCGAAGTCGGGCAGCTTGTGAATGCGCACCCACTCGATGCTCTTGTCGCCCTTACCGTCGAGCCACGAGTCGTAGACGGGCTTGAGTGCCTCAGAGCCCTTCTTCACCTGGGCGTGGCAGTTCATGCAGGTGGCCGTGGGGGGCACACCGGCCGAAGCGCCGCGCTCGGCGTTCACGTGGCAGTAGCGGCAATCCATCTTCAGCTCGCCTGCGTGCAGCGCGTGGCTGTACGCGACGGGCTGCCTGGGCTGATAGCCGACGTCGGTGTGATACGGCGACGCCCACCAATAGAGCGAGAAGGTCAGCGCCGCGAGACCTACGAGGGCGCCGATGGTGATGAGCCGGGGAGTCTGATTGGTCCACCGGGGGAAAATCTGAGCCATGGTGTCGACCTCGTGGAGGTTGCGGCACGTACCGAATCCGTGCTGCGTGAACAACATCTATTTCCGAGCGCTTGAAGCGTCGACTGCCCACATCGAGTGCAGCTGATGCCTGCGCTCACTTCTGATTGCGGTTCAGGGCGTGGGCCCGTGTTTGGCCAGCAGCCGGGCGGCGTTGATCGAGTTGCCCCGCCCCGCCCCGTCGTTCATCCAATACCCACGCACCGCATCGTTCTGATCTATCAACACGATCACGTGGGCCTTGGCAAAGTTCGCGCTGGGCGGCTCGAGGAACTGGTCGAGGCCGGCCTGCAGCTGGCTGGCGAGCGGCTCGAGGTGCGCGTCGCTGCCGCCGGCGAAGCGCCAGGCGGGGGTGGCGGTCTGGATCAGCTCGGACAGGCCAGCGGTCGCCTGCTCGCCCACCAGGGTGACCAGCACCACCTTGTCGCCGAGGTCATCGACGTGACGCACCGCAAGGCCAAACGTCTTCTGGCGCTCGAGACAGGCGGGGTCGCAGAGCCCCACCTCGGTGGTGGCCAGCACCACCTTGCCGGCGAGCGCAGGGGTCGAGACGGGCGCGCCACTCAACGACGGCACGTCCCACGCGGTGAGTTGGCGCAGGGGGGGCGGCGCCCTGAGGAACTGGCGCTGCATCAAGGGAAGAATGGTGAGAAAGGCGGCGCCGATGAGAAACCCGATCAAATAGGGGTTCTTCCAGAACGGCTTCTTCGCTTCCGTGCTCACGAGTGCAGGACTACCCGAAGTCCATCGGCGCGGGCGGCCTGATTGAGGCCCTCGTCGGCGCACCAGAAGGTGAGCAACATGCCGGTATCAGTCTTCAATCGGCTGCCGGAAATCGCCGACGTGCTTGAACGAGCGTTGACGAAGTTCTTCGACACGCTTGCTCTTCAGGTCTCGCAGCATGGGCTCGCCGTGAGCGCGGCCTCGGGCTCAGCAAGGGGATTGACTGCGAGCCGCTTCTTCACGCGAAAGAGGAGGGGCGACGGCTAGACCGTGTCTGCTTCGGCGGGCGCCGGCTCACGCGACTTCATGAACACGTAGCCCACGATGCCGCCCAGCATGCCCAGCGGGAGCAACGAGATGATGATGCTCATCCCGATGTACGAGGTGCGGGAAGGATCATCTTCACCCGCTCCACACACCGCGCACGCGAACGCGGGAGACGCGAGCAGTGCCAGGAGCAACGAGGTCGCGCGGGTCATCATCAGAAATACACCCGCAGGTAGATGATGGGCCACATCAGCACCACGAAGTACCAGAAGGTCTGCGCTCCGAAGAACAGGCCGGGCGCGAGCTTGTTGCGAGCCATCTGCAGCCACGCAAAACCCAGCGCGATGAGGGCCACGACCGCGTGCACCGCGTGCGAGCCGACGATCAAATAAAAGAAGCTGCCCAGCGGGCTCGAGGTCAGCGTGAGGCCTTGTGACAACAGGCCGGCCCACTCCACGCCCTGCAGGCCCACGAAACCGGCGCCCAGCGCCCACGCACACAGCGTGACCCAATGCGCGATGGGGTTCTGCTTGCGGTAAAGCCGATGCGCCACCACCAGCACGAGGCCGCTGAGCAGCAGCAGCGCCGTGTTCAGCATGGTCGCTTCAGCGGGCAGCCGCGGCTGGCCCGGCATCGGCCACGTGCCCGGCAACGCACCGGAGCGGCTGATGGTGAACGCCGAGATGGCGCCCGAGAAGAACATCACCTCGGCCACGACGAAGAACAACGTGCCGAGCACGGCGCTGGAGATGACGGGCGGACGTTTTGTCCTTTCCGAAAGCCGCGTGACCGTGGCGCCTTGAGCCATCACTCGTGCTTACCCTCGTGACCTTCGCCCACCTTTTCAGCGGCCAGGCCCTTGGTGACCACGTCTTGCGCGGCGTGGTTCACCCAGCGCTGGCCCTCGTGCCTCATCACGTCGGGCGAGACGCCGCCGACGAAGACGAGCATGAACGCGACCATCACCAGCAGCAGGAACCCGATGTACTTCTTCTCGACCGTCAGGTGCATGAAGTACTTGATGACGATGAACGCCTTCACGAAGGCGATGCCGAAAGCCGTCAGCAGCGTGACGATCGGGTGGCCCAGCATGGGGCCGAGAATCGACAGCGCGAGCAGCACCAGCAGCAGCCCCCAGATCTTCACGTAGGGGTAGTGGTGGGTGGTGTGCCCGCCGCCGTGAGCAGCGTCATGGGGAATCGTGGCGTCAGATGACATGGCGGCTCACCTTCACTTGGCGATGTAGAGAAGCGGGAAGAGGAAGATCCACACGATGTCGACGAAGTGCCAGTACAGACCCACGGCCTCGACGCGCTGCAGGTCGATGCCCTTCCGGGCGTCGTTGGCGATCACCAGCATGATGATCGCGCCGACGATCACGTGCACGCCGTGGATGCCGGCGGCCAGGTAATAGAACGACCAGAAGGTGTGCGAGGTGATGGTGAACCCGTGCTGAATTTCGCCGGTCCACTCCACCGACTTGATGATCAGGAAGATCACCGCGCCCAGAGTGGTCAGGTAGAGAAACCTCGCCGCCTTCTTGCCGTCTTTCTGGTCTGCCGCCTGGTGCGCCATCACGGCGAACAAGGAAGAGGTCAGGAGCACGAAGGTGTTCACCGCACCGAACACGGTGTTGGTGTGCGCGGCCTGGCTGGCCCACTCGGGGTGACCGATGCGGTGCATCAGGTAGCTGCCGAGCACGCCGCCGAAGATGACGATCTCAGACGCGATCAACCACCACACGGCCAGCTTGCCCGTGGAGATGCCCGTCGCACTTCGGGTCGTCGCAATGGGTCTGGGAAAAGAGCTCATGGCGGTCAGCTCGCGTTCTGCGGCCAGTAGTCATCCTGGCGGTCGGGGTGGCTGTATTCGTACGGCCCACGGTGCACGGTGGGCAGACCCTCGGGGAAGTTGCCGTGGGGCGGGGGCGACGGCGCGACCCACTCGAGGGTGTTCGACTTCCACGGGTTGGCGGGGGCCTTCTCGCCCCTCACCATGCTCACGAAGAAGTTCACCAGGAAGATGACCTGGAACGACAGGAGCACCACCAGCGAGAGCGTCGCGAGAATTCGCATGTCCTGCATGCCCGGCTTCATCAGGTCGGGGAAATGCGTGTAGTCGAAGATGCGGCGGTGATCGCCGCGCGCTCCGAGCAGGAAGAGCGGAATGAAGATGAAGTTGAAGGCCACGATGGTGCCCCAGAAGTGCACCTTGCCCCACGCCTCGTTCATGTACCGGCCGAACATCTTGGGGAACCAGTAGGTCATCGCCGCGAACACCGCGATGAAGGTGATGGGGAAGAACGTGTAGTGGAAGTGCGCCAGCACGAAGTACGTGTCGTGGAAGTAGATGTCGGCGCCCGATGAGCCCAGGAAGATGCCGGTGACGCCGCCCAGCAGGAACTCACCGATGAACGCCAGCGCCCAGAGCATCGGCGTGGT
>JAYTAT010000137.1:0-2094 GCA_043737315.1 Archangium sp. | reverse complement strand
AGATGCCCGTCATCAACTTGAGCAGCGTGCTCTTGCCCGACCCGTTGCGGCCGATGATGCCGACGGTGGAGCCCTTGGGGATGCGCAGGTCGACGCCCTTGAGGGCTTCGATGTGCGTGGAAGGCTCGACCAGCCGGCGCTGGAACTTCAGCAGCCGCACCAGCTCGGTCTTCATGGTGGTCGACTCGTTGCGCTTCGAAGTCTTCTTGAACGACTTGAAGACGTTGTTGATGACGATCGCGTCGCTGCTCATACGAGCTCCGCGAACTCTTCCCGGCGCCGCTCGAAGACGTTGGTCGAGATCCACATCAACACCAGCGAGATGGCGGCCACGCTCAGCAGCGGCTGCCAGTTGGGAATGCGCTGTTCGTAGAAGATGTCGCGCCAGGCCGAGACCACCGACGCCATCGGGTTGAAGTGCAGGAGCACCTGCTGTGACTCCTCGCGCGTCAGGGTGCCCACGGCCGGCGCCGACTTGAGATCCCACAACACCGGGGTGAGGAAGAAGGCCATCTGCACCAGGTTGCCCACGATGTGCTGCAGGTCGCGGAAGGCCACGTTCAAGGCGGCGAACAGGTAGGTGAGCGCCAGGGTGAAGAACGTCTGCACCAGGAGCACCGGCAAAAGGAAGACGATGTGCCAGGTGGGGGTGACGCCGAAGAAGAGCCCCAGGCCCAACAGCAGCGGCAACGAGAGCAGGAAGTTGATGAGGTTGGTCAGCACCACCGTGGCGGGCAACACCTGAGCTGGGAACCGCACCTTGGTGAGCAGGTCTTTGCGGTCGCTGATCGACGAGGTGCCCCCCAGCAGCGAGCTGGAAAAGTAGATCCACGGCAGCAGCCCGGTGAACAGGTAGTACGCGTAGTTCGGCACCGAGTTGCGCATCACCATGCCGAACACCAGCACGTAGACGAGCATGTTCAAGGTGGGGTTCAGGAACGTCCAGAAGAAGCCCAGAACGGACGCCCGGTAGCGGGCCTTCAGCTCACGCATCGACAGGGCGAAGAGCAGGGCGCGGTACTGGTAGAGCTCGGTGAGGTTGCGAATCATGGCCGCCGGTGAAGGCCCTTGAGCCCTTACCACGCGGCAGACCGCTGTCCCGCTGAACCAGCTCGTGAACCACCAGGGCCCGAGACCGCCGCGGCGATTTTCAGGGGGGGCCACCTTCGACTGGGAAGTCCATCACGGCCAGGCCGGGCCCATTCTGGGGCGGCGAGGCGCCACAGGAGAGCTGACCATCAGATCCTTCGGGCGGTCACGGTGACCTCATCACGGTCGTGGTAGAGCTGGCGCATTCGCAGCTCTTTCCAGCCGCCGTCTTCGAGCGCGAGTCTCACCCGGAAGAGCGTGGGCAGCTTGTCTTTCATCGGCAGCTTGATGTTGGCCACCAGCTGAGAGGCGAGGGCCTTTCGACCCCACTTGCCCAGCAGCTGCGCGACCTCGAGTGGTCGCCAGGCCATGTCGCAGAACAGCCAGTCGACCTGGTCATCGGGCATGAACTCGAAGGCGCTCTCGTGAAAGTGCTTCACGCGCGGCAGCTTGAGCACGTCGGGCGCGAGGTCTGCGGGGTCGACGCTCCACACGCGCGCGCCGCGTTCGACGAGGGCTCGTGTCCACCCGCCGGGCGCACTGCCCAGGTCGACGCAGAGATCGCCCTTGCCAGGAGAGACGCCGTACCAGTCGAGCGCCTCGTCGAGCTTCATCGCCGCGCGGGAAGGTGACTCGCTGCTGCGCCTCATGCGCGCCCGGCCGCCCGCCGAGAGTGACAACGCCTCACGGGCCCGCACCCGGCCGACCACCGCCACGCCGGGGCCGATCAAACAAATCTGGCCCAGCCACGCGCCGCCTTCGCTCGCCTTCCACGGCGTCTCGGGATCGGTGAGGCCTTCTTCGGCCCGAATCGCGGCGATGGTGTCGGCCCACGCCGTCGCTTCACCCGCGCGCGCGTTGGCCACATCGGTGTCAGGCACCCAGACCTGCACCTTGGTCGGCTCGTCGGGCAAGGCGCCTGCGGCATCGGCCGGGCTGCGCACGATGTCGCTCACCAGAAAGCCCATGCGCGCGAACGTCGGCGGGCGGGGCAGCGGGTTCTCG
>JAYTAT010000136.1:0-2095 GCA_043737315.1 Archangium sp. | reverse complement strand
GACCAACTCGCGCAGTGCCGCCAGATCGAGCCTGTCGACGTCGCGCGCCAGTACCCAGTCGCCGGGCCGCGAGACGGCGCGCGTCAGACCGGGTGCATCGAGCGCAGAGACCACGAAGAGTCGCCGACCTGCAGCGCGCGCGAGACCTTCCAGCAACGTGCGCCGGCCAGAACCCGGAGAACCGACCGCGCAGACTGCGCCCTCATCACCGGTGAGCGATTCGAACAGGCCTGCCAGCCGAACCATCGACGCGTCGACGTAGACCGGCTCACCCCGCTCCGCCGCCTCGCCCATCAGCAAATCCCAACAGACGCCCAGCAGCGTCTCTGCATCCAGACCGTCTTCCGGCGCGCGCGCCACGGCGACGGCTGCACGCGGTCCGGCCACCTCGGGCAGGCGGGTGAACAGGGTGCTCAAGGCGCCCGCCGCGACTTCAGGCAACACCACCGCGAGCACTTCACTGGTGAGTTCGCCGAAACACGCAGTGCCACCCGTTCGCTGCACTTCATCGACCACGCGGCGCACGAGCGCCTGACGAGCGGCGACGTTGAGGCCGGGTGAAGCGACGAGCACCAGGCCCAGCGGCCGCGCGATTCCGGCACGCCTGACTTCTTCTTCCAGCCGGCTCAGCAGCTCTTCAGCCCCCGTCATGCGAGGCCGCGGCTGGGTCGAAGGTGGCACGATCGTGAAGAGCAACCGTGCTTCACCGATTCTGAGTTCGTCTCCAGAACGCACCACACTCTGCGCGCTCGCCGGTACGTCGTTGATCAACACCTCACCGCCACCCCGCAGCGGCTCGACCACCACGCCCTCATCGCGCGGCAGCAACGACACATGACGGTCCGCGACCCCGGCGTCGGTGATCTCCAGCGCGCTGCCCTTGGCCTGACCGACGACAGCGCTGCGGCCACCGGGCAGCTCGACTGACCAGGTCCTCCCGGGTGCGCCGATCACCACCGTCCATCGATTCATGGCGCGATCATTTCTTGAACAAGTCGGCCTTGAGCACCACGGATCCACCCGCGGGTACTTTCACCGAGACTTTGCGCGTCACGCCGAGCTGATCGTTCTTGAGCACGAACGTCGCGGTGCCCGCCGGCACGTCGATCGCCGGCAGCGGCGTGGTGCCGAGGTTCTTTCCGCCGAACATCACCTGCGCCCAGGGGTTGACCCGCACCGTCACTTTGCCCATCTTCGCGGCACGCTTGACCGCAGGCCGCGGCTTCACGGGCGCCTTCACCTGCGCGCCCGCATCGGGCACCTCCACGGGCAGCGGCGCATCGAACTCCACCTGGGAGGGAATGACGACCTCGCGCGCGACCTCGGGCAAGGCCGCCGCTTGAACCATCACGGGCGCGCGGGGCCACAAGGCAAGGAGGAGCACGAAGCCCACGAGCAGCGCTGTGCCGCTCCCCACCAGAATGGGCCAAATCAGGCTTTGAGGGCCTTCGTCCTGGGGCAACGGCTCAGAGACCCCGCGCAGCGGCTGCAGCGAGGTGATCGAGAGCGGCTGGGTTCCCTGCCGTCGCGCGGCGAGCACACCAGTGGTGCCAAGAACTCCGTCATCGAGCGCGACCCCGGCGTTCGCTTCGATGGCCGCGTTGCCGAAGAGCGCAGCGAGGAAGCCGACGATGTCGCCGGGCACCACCGTTTGCGCGCTCGTCATCAGCCAGGCCTCGAGCGCTTCGCTCATCGCCCCGGCGGTCGTGAACCGGCCGTCGATCTCGGGCGACATCGCTCGGTTCAGAATGTCGTTGAGGCCGTTGGGCAGGGAAGGATCAGGGCGATACGGCTGACGCTGGCCCTGCGCTTCTTCGACCGACTTCGGCGTGTTCGGAGGCTGCTGCAGCGTCAATGCCTCGGAGAGCACGATGCCCATCGCGAAGACATCGGCGCGGCGATCGACTTCCGCGCCGGGGATCGTCAGCTCGGGCGCCATGTACGAGAGCTTGCCCTTGGGTTGCCCCACCCTCGTCACAGCACCGCTCATTGCTTTGGCGATGCCGAAGTCGACCAGCTTCACCACGCCGGTGAACGCGACGAGCAGGTTCTCAGGGCTCACGTCGCGGTGGAGAATGCCAAGCGGTCTGCCTCG
>JAYTAT010000135.1:0-12936 GCA_043737315.1 Archangium sp. | reverse complement strand
GGCGCATCATCTTCCGCAGGCTCTTCGGCACGTGAAGCTGGGCGGCATCGAGCACGAAGCGCGGGTCGGGGCAGTGCCACAAAATGGGCAGCCCTTCGCTGTACCAGGGGAAGATGCCGCGCCGGTACGCCTCGACCAGCCGCTCGGGCTTGAGATCGCCACCGACGGCGATGATGCCGTCTTCGTCAGTCTCGTCGACCGCCGGAAAGCGCGTCGGATCGGGCCCCAGGAAATGCATGCGGCACGCGGGGCTACTTCGACGCCTTCAGCTTGATGTCGCCCTTGCTCTCGAGCTCTTCAGAATAGAGCTGAGCGCGCAGCGATGACTTGAGCAGGTAGGGAATGATCAGGCCCTTGACGATCTTCACCGCCTCTTTGGCGTGCGTCTCTTCGTTGAGCGTGGCGGTGATGTCGAACACGCCCGTGGATGCCGCCGCCACGCGATCACCCGTGCCGATGGTGCCCTTGGTGACTTCTTTGCCCGACAGCTGCGCGGTGTAGTCGAGGCCCGCGATGCTGATCTGAAAGTTGTTCGGGTTCACCACGCCGACGTGAAAGACGGCCTGCACCTCGTTCTCGCTGAAGCGGCCCGCTTCGAAGTCGACCAGCTTGAGGTGCGGCAGGCGCGGCGTCTTCACTTCTTTCGACTTGGCGAACGGCAGCTCGACGGTGCGTTTGCCGGCCGGCTTGTCGCCGCTGGCGGGCACCGCGATGGTGACGAAGAGCGTGCCGCGCATGGCCAGCAGCAACGAGCCGCCGCGCGCGTCCATCGCCTTGAGCTCTTCGACGTCCTTCACGTAGGTGAGGCTCTCGTCGAGCTCGAACGCGAGGTTCTGGCCCGCCGCGGCAGAGAGGTTGAGCTTGTCTTCACCCGAACGCTTCACGGTGCCGTCGACCACGAATTCCCAGGCGGCCCTTTCGACCTTGATGGCCTCGCTGCCGGCGATCACCGTGCCGGTGTACTTGATGTCGACCTGGGTGAGGCTCTGGGTGACCACCACGAAGTCTTCTTGCGGCAGCGTGGGTTCGGCGACGTCGGCCACCACCTCAGGGGCGGTCTTGCAGGCGACCAGCAACATCAGCAGGGGCAACATCGAGCGCTTCATCATCACGGCACTCCCAGGCTGCAGCTCTCGGTGCCGGCGTCGGGCGTTCCGATGTCGCGGATCCGTTGCAGGTAGACCGGTGTCGGCGAACCGCCGAGCAGATTGAACGGGCTTGAGATCACGGTGAAGCCCACGCCCGGCGCAAAGATGCGGCGCGAGTCGGAGCCGTGATCGGGGCTCTCTCCAAAGAGAATCTTGAAGGCGTTGTCGGAGGTGCCCAGCGGCGTCTTCTTCTCGGCAGTCGTCGGCACGTCGGTGGTGATGCGGTAGGTGGTCGGGGTGCTCGAGTCATCGCGCGAGAGGAACGCGGTGGTGCTGGTGGAAAGGTTCTCGCCCGCGGCCGTGGCCTGGGTGAGCCACTTCACGCCGGTGATGGCGGTGCCGGTGCGGTAGGTGACCGACTGCGTGCCCGCGATGCGCCGCATCAGGGTGAGGTCGCCGTTCTTGAACGTGAAGAAGTCGGTCTGCACGATCTGGCCACCCTTGCGGTACTCGACGGGGATGGTCTGAATCTCGCCCTCGATCTTGAACAGATCTTTGCGAACCCACACACCCAGCTCAGGCGGCGTCTGTTTGTTGAGCGGGTCAGTGGAGTACTCGAAGCACCGATCCTGAATCAGGCCGAACGTTTGCTGCGCAGCGCAGTCAAGACCGCAGCTGGTGTCGGGGCCGGCATCGACGGTGGGCTTGACCGGGCCGCACGCCGTGAGGAGACCGAGCCCAAGGAGCGAGTGAAAGAGAATCGATCGCATGGGCGGCATGTAGCAGCAGAAAGCGGGTTTGTGTCGATTGGAGAGGCCGGGGAAGGCAGAGTGCTTCTCGCCGTGGGGAAAGTGCGAAAACGCCCAGATTTCACGCAAGCCGTCCGTGCGTTGGTCGCTCACGTCGCGAGCGCGCACGCCGACTTCGCGCACCTCGATGCCCGCCGCATCCTGACCGTCGCAGGAGAAGCCCGACGCGCGTCTCGCGGCACCGTCAAGCCGCTCACGTTCGCCGACAAGAAGCGCGCAGATTCCATGGGCCGCAAGAAGCCGATGGTGAAGGTGAACGGCCGGCAGATGCTCTACTGCATCACGCTGCGGCCGCTGTTTTTCCGCCACTCCACGCCGCGCCAGCGGGTGGCCACGGTGCTGCACGAGCTCTTTCACATCGCCCTGGCCTTCGACGGCACGCTCGACCACATGCGCCGCCATGAAGAGGCAGGGGAAGGCTTCGAGGCCGAGTTCGGGCCCATCGAACGGCGGGTGTGGAAGCGGCTGCCGCCTGAGCTGGTCGCCCCGTTCGCCTATGATGGAGAAGTCAGGGTGCAGCAATGGCTCGAGAAGCCCCAGAGCTGGCTGCCCGGCGAGCGCGCCTCGCACCGCAGCCTCTACACCCAGAAGCATCTCTTCGAGGGCGTGGTGCGCATGAAGACCGCCCTGGTGAAGACCGTTCATTGAACGATCCCGCCGCTGCGGTACAAGAGCGCATGGCTTCCGAACAGCACCCGCTGGCCGAGCGGTATGTGGACGCGCTTTACGAGCTCCCCGAAGACCTTCGCGCCCGAAAAGATCTCGATGATGAGTTGGCCGCCCACATGACGGGGGGGCACCACATCTGCATTCGTGGTTTCTCCCGCATCGGCAAGACCACGATGATGAAAGGCATCCTTCAACGCGCGTGCGAGCGTTCGGGTGGGGCGGCCTTCGTGCTCGACCTGCGCGATCCCGATCGTGACGACGGCCTGCCTCAGTCGGTGGACGCCGTGCTGGGCCGGCTCGCCACCAAGGTCGACGAGTTCCTGCAGCGCGTGGGCGCCAAGGAGCTCAAGGCCGACCCGAAGAAGCCGCTCGAGGTGCTGGGCGAGCTGGCGGCGCCCCTGTTCGTGGGCTTCGACGAGGTGGGCGCGCTGGCCGCGCTGGGGCCTGAGGGCATGGCGAGCGTGATCGACACGCTGCTCACCACGCCTCGCAACGTGAAGGTGGCCGTGGTGTGCAACCGGCACCGCGATCTCGACGCAGCCTTCGAGCAGCTGGTGGTGGCGCGCGGCGGGGTGGCGACCGTGGTGGTGCCGCCCATCTCAGACGACGAACTCGTGCAGCTGGTGCAGACGCCCGCGCAGGTGCTGGGCATCACCTTCGAGAACGAGGCGCTCGGTGCGCTGGCCGAGATCTCAGGCAATCGCCCCTTCGAGATCTTCTCGCTCTGTGCGCTGCTCGCGTCGCGTTTCGAGAAAGATTGGAAGGGCACCGTCACGCCCGCGATGCTCGACGAGCTCGTGAATCTCGACGTGCTCTCCGAGACCGACCAGGGCCGGGCGATGCTCGACAATCACCTGCGCATGCTGGTGACCGAGATGTCGGTCGAAGAGCGCACGGTGATGGAACTGCTCTCAGCAGGCAAAGAGGGCGAAGCCACTGAAGATGCGCTGGTGCGTCTGCAGGAAGGTGGCTTCATCGCGCCCGAGGCCGAGGGCTACGAAGTCAACGGCGCGTTGCTCCAGTTCGTCTCGGGAGCGATCGTCGAAGGCATCATCAAAGTCTCGCTGGAGTAGTCGAGCGAACTCCGCCCCGGCCCGGTTCGGGCCCTCCGACGAGTCCTGACCTCGAAGTTCCGTTTGCTCCGGGAGGCTTTGCCTCTGGGGCATTGCGAGCGGCAGCTTCAGCGGTAGGGTGCCCCGGCTTTGACCTTCACCAAAACCGTCTCGCTCTTCCTGGCCATCGCGCTCGTCGCCTGCGGCCCGTATTCCAAACCGCCCACGCGAGAGACCATCGAGGTGCGCGGCACTCCGTATGAGCGGGGTCTTTCGCACGGCACGCAGCTGCGCTCGAAGGTGCGGAGCTTCTACACGACGCTGCTGACCAACTCGTTGTTCCCGTACCTCTCGCGCGAACAACCCGACATCGTCTCGTTCTTGCCCGAGTACGGCGCTGAGCGTTTTCAGAACGGCAACTTCGCCTACGAGCTGTTCCTCGATTCGGCGAAGAACATCGAACGGTCGCTCAACCGCGCGGCGCGTGAAGAACTGCAGGGCGTCGCGGATGGCGCGGGCATGACGTACGACCAGATTCTCGTGCTCAATACGTTCTTCGACAGCGTGCTCGCGGTCAGAGGCGTGGCGCTGGCGATTCGCCTCGCGCGTGCGCCGTTGCTCAAGAGCGTGGAGTTCGTGGGCGCTGCGACCGACGGCGTCGACAACGACAACGACGGGCAGATCGACGAGTCGGGTGAAGGCCGCTTCGAGCCGTACATTCCCGAGCTGTACGGCCTCGCCGTCGAGCTCGCGCCGGCCGCGGCCATTCGCCTGGTGCTCACCGAGGTCGATGGAGTCGATCCCGCCACGGTGCGCATCTTCCTCGACAACCAGCTCTACACTTCAGGGAGCCCAGAGCTGGTGTTCACCGAGCTGTCGGCCACTGATCTCGAGGTGACCATCACGCCCGCAACGCCGCTTTCGAACGCGCTCACCACCACGCTGGTCATCGGCGCTGGAGACAAGAAGCTCATCAGCGTGCCGCTGCCGGTGCGTGCCAGCTTCATGCGCGACGAAGAGATCGCCTTCACCACGCGCGGTGCGGGCTTGAACCGGCGCGACGTGCGCAGGCCGCCGCTGACCGATGGCCGCACCCGGCCGCCGCCGATCGCCATCGGGGTCCGTGGCTCGATGACCGCCGGGGGCAAATCGTTCATCGCTCATCACTTCTCGCTGCTCGACGCGAACACCGCGCACAAACACTCCGTGGCCATTCGGCACGTGCCTGAGAACGGGCCGGCCTTCGTCACCGTGGGCTGGGCGGGCATCGTCTACGGGCTCTCGGGCATGTCGGAGCGGGGCGTGGGGTACGCCTGCGATCCCGCTGACACCCTCGACAACAGCGTGGTCGGCTCGGTGCTCGACCAGGTCGCCGACATCTCGAAGGCGAAGCTGCTCGCGAAGGGCCTGCCGATTGGGTTTCTGGGGAGGCGGATCCTCGAGCAGTCCACCGATGCGGCCAGCGCGCGTGAGGTGATCGCCAACGCTGAAAAGGTCTACGGGTGGACGTGCGTGCTGGGTGACAGCAAGGGCGGGCTCGAGGCCATCGAGGTCGACAGCGACATCTTCAACGACGGCAGCAAGGGTGTCTTTCCGCTCTCCACCACCGAGCTTGACTCCACGGGCCGCCGCTACGCGAGCACCAGCGATGACGACTTCGTGCTCGGCTCGAACTACGTGAAGAACGTGCCCGACATCACCTCGCTGCTGGTGGCCGGGCAGCGCATCATTCCGCAAAGACAGTGGTCGGGGTTCTTCTACCGAAGCCGCCGCGCTGTCGATGGTGCCAAGGGCCGACTCGAAGCAGGCAAGGGCCGCATCGACGTCGAGTTCTTGCAGCAGCTCATCAGCGATCCGCAGTTCGTCGACAGCTCCGACAGCATGAACGCGGTGGTGCTCGACTTCGAGAACCTGCAGGTGCGCTCTGCGATGGGCCAGGTGCCTGCGACCGCGGGGCCGTTTGAAGTGACCGAGGTGAAGCCGTGAAGCACTTTGTCCTTCTGGTGACCTCGCTCACCGCTTCACTCGCTTGGTCGATGGAGACCCAGGTGCTGCCGCAGAGCACCTTCACGTTCGACTTCGCGTACTTGAGCACCAGCCTCGACAAGCAGTGGAGCGGTGATGGCAAGGCGCTCCCGCTGGTGGAAGAGAGCCGACGCTACGAGCCCGGCGCAGGTCTGCAGGGCATCTTGCGACCGAGGCCGCAGGCGCAGCTCGACGTGTTGTTGATCCAGGCGCTCTACGGCATCACCGATCGGCTGACGGCCGCGGTCTACGTGCCCATCGTGATGAACTCGCGGGTGAACACGAACATCAGCTGGGAAGAGGGCGACTACCAATCGCAGCTCGGGCGCAAGTACTCGGAAGACGACTTCTGGGGCTGGGCGAGCTCGTTGGGTCAGCCGCGGGTGCCTGCGCAGTGGCAGGCTGGCGTGCGGCTGGCCGACATCATCCTCGGCGCCCGCTACCTGCTGCCGCAGAACGAGTGGATGTCGCAGAACCATTTCCGCTGGAGCGCCACGCTGCAGGTCGCGTTGCCCACCGGCACCAACTTCGATCCTGAAGCGGCGGTCAGCGTCGGCACCAACCTCTGGGAGCTGCACGCCGCAGGTGACGTCGAGGCACACGTGTCGGCCGACAAACACTTCCTGGTCGACGAGTACGGGGTGTACCGGCTCAACATCGGCGCAGACGTCTTCTATTCGTTCTTCCGGCCGCGTGAGTACACGGCGGGGCGGGGCACGGTGAACCCGTTGCTCAACAACAACGCGTTCTTCGTGGGCGACAAGTACATCGTCGATGGTGGTGACTGGCTGGCCGGCACCATCTCGGTCGACGCGGTGCCGTTTCTGGGGCCCACGCGCGCGTCGATCGTCTCGGGCGGCAACCTCGAGAAGGCGAAGGCGCTGCCCGGCATGCTCACGCTCACCGTCAGCTACACCCGCGTGCAGACGTTTCAGAGTGATTGGCAAAGCCAGTCGCCGCTGTGGGACTACGACCGTGAGAAGTTCTGGCAGCCCGGCTCGAAGAACATCGTGCGCGCGACGGCGACGGTCTCGTTGCTGCGCGTCGGCGTGCCGCTTCAGATCTACGCGCGGTACCAATCAGGCGATCTGATCCCAGGCGCGTACACCCGCCCGGCGAACGTGTTCACCGCGGGCGTGCGGCTCGTCGCGAAGTTCTGGTGAAATGAATTTCGTCGCTCACCATGGGGGCGCAAAGCGACCTCACTGGCTATCTTGAGCGCATGACGCAGCAAGTGAAGCGAGTGGTGATTGTCGGCGGCGGTTTCGGTGGGCTCTATGCCGCAAGGCGGCTGTCGCGTGGCCCGGTGCAGGTGACGCTGGTCGATCGGCAGAACTACCACCTGTTTCAACCGCTGCTCTACCAGGTCGCCACCGCCGGCCTCTCGCCCGGTGACATCGCCACGCCCATTCGTTCGCTGCTGGCCAAGCAGTCCAACGTCGAGGTGCGCATGGCCGAGGTGGTCGGCATCGACCTCGCGGCGAAGAAGGTGCAGCTCACCGACGAAGCGCTCGACTACGACTTCCTCATCATCGCGACCGGCGTGAGCCACACCTACTTCGGCCACGAAGAGTGGGAACGGTTCGCCCCCGGCCTCAAGACCCTCGACGACGCGCTTGAGATGCGCAGGCGCGTGCTCACCGCCTTCGAAGAAGCCGAGAAAGAAGACGACGAGAAGTTGCGTGAACGGTTCCTCACCTTCGTGGTGGTGGGTGCGGGCCCGACCGGGGTGGAACTCGCAGGTGCCATCGCTGAGCTTTCGCGCTTCACCGTGGCGCGTGACTACCGCCGCTTCGACCCGAAGAAGTCGCGCGTGTTGTTGATCGAAGCAGGCCCCCGCGTGCTGGCTGCGTTCGATCCCAAGCTGTCTGACAAGGCGCTCAAGTCACTGCACAAGCTGGGCGTCGAGGTGCGGCTCAACACCAAGGTGACCGACATCGACTCGCGCGGCGTCTCGCTCGATGGCGAACGCATCGAGGCGGCCACCGTGCTGTGGGGGGCGGGTGTGCAGGCTTCTCCGCTCTCTCGTTCGCTCGGCGTCGAGCTCGATCGTTCGGGCCGCGTGAAGGTTCAGAACGACCTCAGCATTCCCGGCCACCCGTCTGCGTACGTGGTGGGCGACCTCGCCAGCTTCACCCAGGCCGATGGTTCGACGGTGCCGGGTCTGGCTCCAGCGGCGATTCAGCAGGGAGAACACGCGGCCGACAACATCCTCTCGGCGGCGTTGGGCAGTCTTACCGAGCCCTTCAAGTATCTCGACAAGGGCATGATGGCGACCGTCGGCCGGGCCTCGGGCATCGCCCAGTCGGGGCCGCTGCGGCTCTCGGGGTTCCTGGGCTGGTGCGCGTGGCTCTTCATTCACGTTGTGTATCTGATCGGTTTCCGCAACCGGGTCATCGTGCTCTTCCAATGGGCGTGGGCCTGGTTCACCTTCGGGCGCAGCGCGCGGTTGATCACCGGCACCAGCACGGCCGCGCGGCGTGAGTCGGAGGTCTCCCTCGCTCCTCAGCCGGTGCGCCGATGAGCGCCTGCCCCTGTGGCGGTGCTGACTTCGAGACGTGCTGCAGGCCGAGGCTCTCCGGTGAGAAGCCCGCGGAGAGTGCCGAGGCCCTGATGCGCAGCCGCTACACCGCGTTTGCGCGCGGTGACGTGAACTACCTGAAGGAAAGCCAGCTTTCGCCCACGCGGGATCAGGGCTGGGAAGAAACGGAGCGGTGGGCCAGGTCAGTGGCGTGGCTCTCGTTGCAGATCGTCTCGAAGGAGGCAGGTGCCGAACGCGATGAGACCGGCGTGGTGGAGTTCATCGCCCGGTATCTCGAGGGCGCATCGGTGCACGCGCTGCACGAGCGCAGCACGTTCTCTCGTCATGACCGGCAGTGGCGCTACGACAGCGGTGCGCCCGAGGTCACCGTCACCAGGGTCGAACGCAACGAGCCGTGCCCCTGCGGGAGCAGCCGAAAGTTCAAGGCCTGCCACGCGTGACCTGAACTGCCACCATTACTTCGCGGCAGCCAGGCGCTTGAGTGCGTCGCGGGCTTCGGTGTGATCGAGCGCGGAAGCGGCCTCGTAGGCTTTCTTCGCGTCGTCCTTCTTGCCGTCGTTCTCGTAGAGCTCGCCCAGTGAGAACTGCGCGGCCGCGAAGGTGGGATCCACGCCGATGGCCGCCTTGAAGCTCGCTTCGGCCTTCGCCTTCTCACCCTTCCCGTACTGGCAGACCCCCAGGTAGTGAAGGCTCAGCACATGGCGCGGCTCAGAGGTGAGGATGTCCATCATCGTGCCGATGCACCGGCTGGCGTTGGTGGGATCGCCGCGGAAGAGCAGGAACGCGTACTCGGCCCGCGCGTCGTACAGCAGCGGGTTCTGCGTGGAGACCTTCTCCAGCGGCTCCATCGCCTGATCCGGCCGGCCCATGCGTGACTTGAGAATGCCCAGGCGAGACAGCGCCTGCAGATCGTTCTCGTCAGCCTTGAGCGCTTCCTTGAGCATCGTCTCTGCGTCGGCGTAGCGGCCCATCGACAGATACAAATCGACCAGCCCCATCTTGGCCGACCGGTTGTCGGGCTCACTCTTGATCACCTCGCGGTAGAGCGGCTCGGCCTGCTTGGCCACCCGCTTCCGGGCATACGCACGAGCGAGATCGAGGCGCGCGTCCGTGCTCGGCTCGAGTGAAAGCCGCTCGATCAACTGCGCGATCGCCCCGTCAAAGTTGTTCTGCGCCATGTACGCCTCACCCAACGCCTGCCGGGCCGAAGCGTCTTTCGGCATCTTCTCGACCGCGCTCTTCAACGCAGCGACCGCCTCATCGACCTTGCCCATCGCCAGCAGCGTGAGCGCCAGCCCGCGGTACGCATCGGTGCTGCGGCGCGCGTCATTCAACTTGCGCAGCTGCAAAAAGCCCTTCGAGTCCTTCTCGTCGGCTTCGTTGGCGGCGATCGCCTTCTTGAACGCCTCGAGCGCGCGGTCTTTCTTGCCCTGCTTCAAGTAGAGCGTGCCGAGCTGCACGTAGGGCCCGGTGGATCCCGGCTCGAGCTTGAGCGCCTGCTCGAAGGCGCGCGTGGCCTGAGCCTGGTTGTTGAGCTTCATGTAGCTCATGCCCTGGTTGAACCAGGCTTCGGCGAAGGTGGGGTCGGCGCCCGTGGCCTTCTTGAACGAGTCGAGCGCCTTCCGGGTATCGGCCCGCGCATCCCACGCGACGCCCAGGTTGTTGAAGGCCTGCGCGTGCTTCGGGTTGATCGCCAGCGTGCGTTCGAACTCGGTGGTGGCCTGCCCGATGGCGCCTTCGCGCATGAAGATGACGCCGAGGTTGTAGTGAGCCTCTGCGTCGGTCAGCGACGCCTTGTTCACCGCCGAAAGGATCTCCTTGGCTTCACCAAACAGCCCCTTCTCGGCGAGCGCCTTGCCCAGGTTCACCTTCGCCTGAGACATGTCGTTCTTGAGCGCGAGCGCCTTGCGATAGGTGGCGATCGACTCGTCGAGGTTGCGGCTGGCCTGCAGCGCCTCGCCCAGGTTGAAGAGCAGGTCGGCATTGCCGGGGGCGAACTCCACCGCCTTGCGGTAATGCGCCACTGCCCCCGGCAAGTCGACCGTCGCGCGCGAGAGCTGGCCACGTTCGGCATGCAACGAAGAGTCATCGGGCATCTGCAGCAGCGCCTGGTCGAGCAGGGTTCTGGCCTTGTCGACCTCACCCGCGCCCCGGTACGCGCGCGCGAGCAACAGCTTGGCGTCGACCGACTCAGCGTCGGCCTTCACCAGCTGCTCGAGCACCTTGATGGCCTTCTTCGCTTCACCCAGCGACAGGTGCGCGAGGCCCAGGCGATAGAGCGCCTCGGTGTCGTCGGGGGCCTTCTCCACCGTCGCGGCCTCCACGGCCACGGTACGGCGCAGCGTTTCGGGATCGACGGGCTGCTGGGCGAGCGCGAGGCTCAGAGCGATTGCGAGCGTCATCACTCACTCCACGAAGGGGCTGGCGCGGGCGTCGAAGGTCTTCTTCGCCAGGGCGGCGCGCGCCTGATCCCAGTCCACGCGCATGGTCTCTGCTTCGGCGCCGGTCTCTTTCGCCTTCTCCTTGATGGCGGCGTAGTCCTCTTCACAGCTCTTGAGCTGGGCCTCGAACTTCGCGGGCTCGAGCGTCTCGCTGCCTTCGAGCTTCGCCTTGCGAGCAGCGGTGAGGCGCGACACTTCGTAGCGGGCCTGCGCGCAGACGAGGTTCTGCTCGGCGAGCTCCTCTTCGCGAACGTTGACCTTCTGTTTGGCGCGCAACCACTCCACCCGCTTGTCGGCTTCGACCACGGCGAGCTCGGCGACTTCTTTGCTGTTCTGGTCGGCGGCCGCGCCCACTTCATCGCGCGCAGCGGAGTACCGATCTTTACCGCGGCGAATCTGAGCGCGGGCGCGGGCCACTTCAGCGCGCGCTTCATCGAGGCGATCGACGGCGAGGGCCAGGTCGTTCTCGGCCTCGAGCAACTCGATCTTCGCCTCGTAGGGGAGCTTCTCCAGCACGTCGATCGGCACGCGGCGCAGACCGCACCCCGAAGCGAGCAGCATCAGTGCCGGCAGTAGAAACGAACGCGTCATGAAGTGGAGCCACCAGCAGCGGAACGCTGCGCGAAACCGATGAGAGCGAAGCGGACAGCAGGCCGAGGCGAAACGAACCAATTCATGGTTGGACCTTTGCGGAGAACGCAGTCGAGAAGACCGTGCGGCCGCTGGCCGCTTCGATGCCGTTCTCGAAGGTGATGTGGAAGTCGCCGTTGACCGTCGCGCCGGGGTCCAGCGGGCGATCGAAAGAGAGCGTGCCGCGCAGGATACGGGGCAGGGTGTTGCGGGGGTCGTTGGCCACGTTGCGCGAGATGCTGCCGCGCTGAGCGCCGTTTTTGTCGAGCGAGGCGAGATCGACGCGCCCCCCGATGGGGTCGCCCAGCAGCCGGTAGGCGACCTGCAGCGGGTAGTCCTCTGAGACGCCCATCATCATCATCGGGTCGACCGTGCCGCCGTCTTGCGTGTTGCCCGCACCGAGCGGGCGAACGCGCACGAAGAGCAACGAGATGTCGGTGGGGGCGACCAGCACGCGCGCCTCGTCGTAGCCGGTGTCCATCACCTGGCCCAGGCTGCCCTCGAGGCGAGACTTCGGCGGCGCCTTGCGAGGGTCGACCTCACACGCGCTCAGCACCAACGCCACGAGGGCGAGGGCGAGCGTGAAGCGCTGGCGGCAGAACGGAATCACTTGCAGCTCTTCCATTCCGGGTCGACGTCGGGCCCTGCGAGCGCTGCGTCCTTCACTACCGCCGCCTCTTGTTTGGCCCCGACCACGTCGAGGTAGCGGCACTTGAGGCCCGCGAGGTTGGCGCGCGCTTTGTCGAAGGTGGGGTCGGCTTCCAACGCACGGCCGTATTCACCACGCGCCGAGGCCGAGTCACCGGTGAGCAGGAAGCTGTAGCCCAGCGCCGAGTGCGCCGAGGCGCGGGTGTCTTCGATCTCGATGGCCCGGTTCAGGTTCAGGATCGCGTTGTTCACCTGGCCTGCGCCCAGGTAGGCGAGCCCGAGCGCTTCGAACTCCGCCGCGTTCTGGGTGAGCTCTGCCTTCTTCTGGAGCTCCTCCACGTTGATGGCGCGCTCGGCCGGCGGGCCCTTGAGCGGGGAAGAGGCCTCGTCGACCTTCTTACGGCAGCCGATGGCGGCCGCGGTGAAGACCTCGAGTGACTCCGCGCGGCTGATACAGGTCTGAAAGGTGTTCTCGGCGTTGACCTTGAGCGGATCGACCTGCGCCTTCACGGCCGCGCGGAACTGTTCGATCTCAGCGGGCTTCAAGCCCGCCGGGGCCGGCGTGGCCTCGACGGAGTCTGCGATGTTCTGCAAGCCGTTGCCGATGCGCCAGAGCGAAGCGACGGCCCACTCGGCGCTGCCCATGGAAGCCGCCTGCTGGAAGACGCCCTGCATCTGCTGGAGCGCCGCCACCTTCTCTTCGATCTTGTCCCCGGGGATCGCCTTGAACTGGCGATAGAGCATGTCACCCACGTACCAGAGACCCTTGGCCGCATCGTCACCCACGCCGTTGGGCGAGTTGGTGATGGTGGTCATCATGGCGATCATCGGCTCGAGCTTCTCGTTGGGGTTGCTCGCCGCCACTTCGGCCACGATCGACGCAGCGGTGGCGTTGGTCTTGTCGACCTTGAGTGCCTGCTCCGCGGTCGCGCGGCCCTTCGCCGGCGCCTTCATCTTCATGTACGTCTGCGCGAGCAGCACCAGCACTTCTGCCTTCCTCGCACCGGCCTGCTCGATGGTGGTCTCCAGCAC
>JAYTAT010000134.1:0-5343 GCA_043737315.1 Archangium sp. | reverse complement strand
CGCATCGCGGCGGCGCTCAAGCCGTTGGACGTCGAGCTGAGGTCGTTGCCCGAGCGCCCGGTGGTCTTTTCCATCACCTCGCCGCAGGGTACCTTTCTGGTCGCCGCGCTGCGCCGGGGCGAAAAAGTCTTCGGCGCTCAGGTGTCGGCCAAGGCGTTGCAGGCACTGTTGCAGAACATCGGCGATCACCTCACCCCGCAGGGCGAAGAAGGCACCTTCACGCTGGTGCCGGTGAAACGCGCGGCGCCTTCGGAGGGCATGGTGGCGCGCCTGGCCGAAGCACGCGAAGCAGCGATGGGAGACCGCGAGTTGGCGGGGCTCTTGATGCCGCTGCCGCTGCAGGATTTCCGATTGGTGGTGGTGACCACGGGCGCAGACCCGGTGGCAGCCGCTTCCACGCGCAACCGGTGGATCTACAGCGTGCTGCTGGGGCTTTTCTACATCACCCTCGCGCTGGGCGTGATCTTCACCGGGCGCACGCTGTACAGGGAAGCGCGGCTCTCGCGCTTGAAGACCGACTTCGTCTCGCTGGTGAGCCACGAGCTGCGCACGCCCCTCACCTCGATTCGCATGTTCATCGAGATGCTCGCGCTGGGTCGGGTGAAGGATCCGGTCGAGATGCAGACGGTGCTCGACCTGCTCTCGAAAGAGACCGCGCGCCTGTCGGGGATGATCGAGTCGGTGCTCGACTGGTCGCGCATCGAGAGCGGCAAAAAACAGTACCGGCGCGAGCGGCTGCCCACCACCGACCTGGTGGACGCCGCGGTGAACGCGTTCAAAGCCCAGCGCATCGACGCGCCGCTGAACCTCGAGGTGACGCTCGACCCCAGGCTCGGTGAGATCGAAGTCGATCGCGACGCGCTTTCCGGGGCGTTGCTCAACCTGCTGCAGAACGCGTGGAAATACTCACGCGCCGACGACAGGCGCATCCAGCTGCGCGGGGTGGTCGATGACGACTTCGTGGTGCTCGAGGTGCAGGACCACGGCGTCGGCATTCCCCGGCGGGAACAGAAACGCATTTTCGACCGGTTCTATCGAGTCGACAGTCTCCTCACGCGCGACACCGAGGGCTCGGGCCTGGGCCTGTCGATCGCGCAACGCATCGTTCAAGCGCACGACGGGTGGATTTCCGTCGACAGCGTCCCTGGGCGGGGCAGTACCTTCCGCATTCACCTCCCTCTCGTGCAATGACAACGACCGAAAAAAAGCCGCGCATCCTGGTGGTGGAAGACGATCTCTCGATTCTGACCGGGCTCTCCATGAGCCTCCGGTTCGAGGGGTTCGAGGTGATCCAGGCGCAAGACGGCCGCACCGGCCTGCAGAAGGCGATCGACGAGCGGCCCGACCTGCTGGTGCTCGACGTGATGCTCCCGCAGATGAACGGCTTCGAGGTGCTCGAAGAGCTGCGCACCCGCGGCAGCACCATTCCCGTCGTCGTGCTCTCAGCCAAGGGCGTCGAGACCGATCGGGTGATGGGCCTCAACCTCGGGGCCGATGACTACGTGGTCAAGCCGTTCGGCCTGCAGGAGCTGCTGGCCCGCATCCGCGCGGTGCTGCGGCGGCGCGTGCGTGACGAGAACATCGTGCGGTTCTCCGACACCGCGGTCGATCTCAACGCGAAGACGGTGAGCCGCAAGGGCGTGCCCGTCGAGCTCACCGCGCAAGAATTCAAGCTGCTCGGTCACTTCGTCGCACACCCGGGTCACACCTTCAGCCGCGAAGAGTTGCTCTCGGGCGCGTGGGGCTATGGGTACGAAGGCACGGCGCGTACGGTGGACAACTTCGTCAGTCAGCTGCGGGCGAAGTTCGAGCCCGACCCCGACGAACCGAGGCACTTCAAGACGGTGCGAGGGCTGGGCTACCGCTTCGACGGGTAGTCGTTACGCGCTGAAACGCTGGCCGACGAACGCCTTCAGCGCGACCGGCAGCAAAAAGGTCATCTCGACGTCGCCGAACTTGAGCGTGGCCCCATCACGCAGCTGCACACGCTGCTTGGCGGACAGCTGAACGCCATCGACCCAGGTGCCGTTCTTGCTCTCGGCGTCGGTGAGCGACCACTCTTTGGTGCGTTCATCGCGCTGCAGCCAGGCGTGAAAGCGGCTGCACGAGCCGTCGTCGACCACGATGTCGTTGCTCTCGACGCGGCCGATGGTGACGCCCATGGCGAAGGGGTTGTTGGTGGCGTTGCCCTTCTGCACCAGGAAGATGAGGGGCTCACCTGCGCGGGGGCGCATCATGGTTTGCCCGGAGTCGGTCATCTCCCAATGGCCCGAGTCGGTCAGCTGGCTGGGTGGCGCCTCCCAGAGCAGGCCGGGTACCGTGGGGTCTGCGCCCGGCTTGGGGTTCACGAAGAGCTTCATGGCGAACAGAGAAAGCGGAACAGGCACTCAGGCAGCGTAGATCAGCCGCGCCCGCGATACAGTCTGCCCATCATGCATCGTCGATACACCATTCATCGTGACGGGGACTTGTTGGTCGAAGAACTGGGTCCTGACGGCAAGCCCGTGGAAGCAGAACCCGTACCTGCTGAGGAGCGGCTGCCCGTGGAGATCACCATTCTCGCGGCGGATGACGTCGACTCGCGCGCGCAGTTGGTTGACCTGCTCGAGATGGCGCTGGGGCTGGAGACCGAGGGGCCTGAGTCAGTCGGGCTTCGGGAGAAGCAGAAGGGCCTCAAGCTCAACGTCATGAGCTGACTTCTTTTCCTCTCCCTCGAGGAGAGGCTCTGGGTGGGGGCCGCTGAGCAGCCCGAGATCATCGAGCGAAGCAAAGAAGCCCGAAGATGCGTCAGCAACTACGGGTGCGGGCAGCGAGGCCAAATCATCGACCGAAGCGACGAAGCCTGAATCGGCGACAGGTTCAGCGCGCGGTGACGCCGAGGGCGCAACAGCAGGCTCGGAAACAGCAGCAGGCTCGGCAGCAGCAGCAGCAGGCTCGGAAACAGCAGCAGGCTCGGAAACAGCAGCAGGCTCGGCAGCAGCAGCAGGCTCGGAAACAGCAGCAGACTCGGCTTCAGCTTCGACCGCTGCATTCGATGCTTCGACCTCAGCAACCTGACCGGCGCCCTCACCCTGCGGGAGTTGAGAGAGATCGAGATCATCCAGCGACGCGGCGAAGAACTCCTGGGAAGGCGCCGCGGCAGCCGACGAGTCTTCGACCAACGTGTAGTGCACCTTCACGCCACCCGAGAGATCCACCGGCGCGGCCCGCTCGGCCCGTTCGAACGAATCACCCTGCGACGAGGCAGGCGTAAAGCTCGACTCAAACCGGTCCGCCCGCACCACCTTCAGCGCAGCACTCACCGGAGCCGGATCGAACTCATCGACGACCGGAGGTACGTCCTGCGCTCGTGCGTCACCGTCGACCGGCCTGCCGACACGCAGACCATTCAAAATACCGCGAGCGAGTGATCGAAAGATGTTCACGAAGGGACCAGAAGATTGTCGCACGGGCTGACTGTCAGGTTGCCTGACGTTCAACCCCCGCTACTGACTGAGAATTCTCCGCGCCTCTTCTGAGCTGGCGAAGGGCTCTTTGCCCGAAGCCCACGGGAGCGAAGCCAGGGCCCTTCGCGCCTGCGACTCGTTTGGCCGAACATCCGAAGGCAGCTCGCGCATCGCCTTGCGAATGGCCTTGTACGCCGGGTCGTCCGCCCTGTTCGCATCACCCAGCCGTTCAGAGAGCGCCGCGTTGAGCACCGCGTCTTTCATCAACAACGGGTACGCATCGGCGCGACCGGTCACTGCCTGCTGAACCACGGCCACCGAGTCGTTGCACACGCCAGTGATGCCGTACCCGCCGGCGTAGAGGTTCTTCGCCCTGGCAGTGGTGTTGACGACATCGGTGAACGCGCCCGCAACCGAGATCGCCTCGAGCGCCTTCGCGCCTGTGAGCGCGGCCTGCTGCGACTTGCCACACCACGCCGGGCTCGCGGTCGTGTTGCAGGGGAAGAAGCCGGTGCCGCTGACGCCCTGGTAGAACTTCAGATCCGCGTCGAACTTCGGGCCACGCGCGTTCGGCCCGGCCTTGATGGAAATCACCATCTCGGAGTGCACCGCGGGCACGATCGCTTCTTTGCCGAGGCTGTCCTTCAGGCCCGTCTTGATCATCAACGGCGCGGGCACATCGAGGAACTTCGGAGGATTCGACCCCGGCACCACCGTCTTCAGGTTCGAGAAGTTCGCCACGCGCTGTTCGAAGGCGACGTTCACCTCATACCCATCGGCCTGGAGCTGTTTTGCGAACTCATCGAGACCGGTGAACTTCTTCCCGTTGTGCGTGACCGAGAACTTCTCGCCTGCCGGCAACGACGCGTTGTTCGACAGCCTGCCGAAGACCTCGGCCACCACGCGGTTCCGTTTGATCTGCTGATCAGAGGTCGCGCTGGGAAGATCACCCTGGAACAAACCAGGCGCGAGCTCCTTCACTTCGGCCTTCGGGCGCTCTGCCACCACGTCGTCGATCTTCGACAGATCGAACTGCTGAGGAAGCAGGTTCGGCGCGGGTTCACCCTTCTTGATCTTCCCTGACTGGTAGGCGGCGTTCAGACCCACGATGCCCTGGCTCAGCTGCCCGGGCGTCAGCTCCATCGCCCTGGTCAACGCAGCGGGGTTCGACAACACGGCCGCGCGCAGCTCGGGCGGCACATCGACGCCCGTCCTGGCCTTCAAATCATCGAGTACCTTGCCCAGCGCCGCCTGGCCCTGAGGTGAAGCACCGATCGCACCGAGCACGGTGGTGAGCGACACCGCCTCAGGGTAGCGGCCAGCGACCAGCTCGAAGTTCGACGGACCCGCACTGCGCAGCGTGTTCGCCACCACGTTGAACGCATCGCGCGGCGTCGGGCCAGCGGGGCCGCTCCACGGTGCAGGGCGGGCAGGCGCGGCGGGGGCCGTGGGCGTGGTGACAGGCGTGATCGTCGCCGGCGTGCTGGGACCAACGACGCCGGGGAGATTGGAACGGATGGGCATGAACGACTCCTGCCTGCGGGTCAGAGGGTGACTTCGTACGGGAAGCGCACGTGAAACTGCAAGAAGGCGAAGCGCGCCGAATGGCTCCCAGCAAAGTCCGCGCTGCGTGCCTGCGCAAACGAAAGCAGGGTAAGAGCACCGCCATGCGTTGCCTCGTCGTGTTGTGCGGAGCCCTCGCCGCGTGCCAGCCGCCCGGGCCGACGTACCACCAGGACATCAAGCCCCTCCTCGAAGCGCGCTGCGCAAACTGTCATGTGGCCGGTGGCATCGCGCCCTTCGCGTTGGATTCTTTCGCGACGAGCGCCGCGATGGCGGGGGCGATCGCCGACGCGGTGCAGACGGGCCGCATGCCCCCGTGGAAGGCAGCGCCGGC
>JAYTAT010000133.1:0-5350 GCA_043737315.1 Archangium sp. | reverse complement strand
GAGTGGCTCTCGCGGTTTCTCGCCTGGCGGGGCTGGATGGGGAGTTGCGGCGGGGCCGTGACCGGCGAGGATGCCCCCGTGCGGCACTGGTTTCCCCTGTTCGTCTTCATCCTGGTGGCGAGCTGCCAGCAGACGGCCTGCCCATCACCGCCAGGCGGCAAGTGCGATCCGCGCAACTTCAACTGCCCCGGCGGCTACACCTGCAGTCTCGCGGAGATCTGCACGCGCAAGTGCGAGTCGGTCAGCGAGTGCTGGGTCAAGGTCGAAGAGGGCTGCCGAGGCATCGAGTACCCGGGTATGCGCCTCCCAGACGGAGGCACCTTCATGGAGACCAGCGACGAGGGCTTCTGTCCCGAGAGCAGGACCCTGGCGTGCGTGCAGGGATACTGCCAGCAAGGCAAGTGCGCGGACGATGGTTGTGACTACGACCTGTACGGACCCTCTGAGTACAAGGGCAACCGCGAGCAGGGGCCCGACCGATGAGGCGCTTCGTGTGGCTCATCGCGCTGTTCCTCAACTGCGGTCTCTTCGCGGCTCCGGGACGACCGTGCACCAAACAGGAAGAGTGTGTGGGGCTCGAGCGGGGTTACTGCGCGAAAGCCGAAGTCTGCACCCGGGAATGCAGCGAGACCCAAGCGTGCCCCCAGAACTCGACCTGCAGCGTTCAGGGTCAACGCAGCGTGTGCCTGCCGACCTGCGACTCTGGTGACGACTGCTTGAAGAACTTCACCTGCTACATGAACGTGTGCCAGCTGGCGTTGCCGTTCGAACCGCCACCGAAATGAGCCCGAGGTTTTCGCCATGAAGATGATCGTCGCCATCATCCGGCCGGAGCGGCTGGAAGCGGTCGAAGAGGCGCTCAAGAAGGTCCTCGACGAGGGTGATCACTACCGCATCACCGTCGACACGGTGGAAGGTCACGGCCGGCAGGAAGGCGAGGTCGAGTTCTTCCGCGGTCAGAAGGTGCGCAGCGACAAGGTTCAGAAGACGCGCGTGACCGTCAGCGTGAACGACGCGTACGTGGAGAAGACCGTCGACGCGATTCTCTTTGCCGCGCGCAGTGAAGGCGGCGGTGCGGTGGGCGACGGGAAGATCTTCGTGCTCCCGCTCGAGCAGGTGATCCGCATCCGCACGGGTGAGCGCGGCGGAAGCGCAATTTAAGCTCCCTCTCCCTGCGCCCGCGGGGAAAGGGTTGAGGGGCCCCATGTACCTGCATCACGATCTCCTGACCGCGCCCGGCGCCGCACCCACGCAGGCCGTGATCTTCCTGCACGGCATCCTCGGCACCGGAGCGAACCTCCGCAGCCACGCCAGACGCTTCATTCAATCAAGCCCGCACTTCCTCGCGGCGATGGTCGATCTCCGCGCGCACGGAAATTCGCTGGGCCTCGACGGCCCCGACACGGTCGCCAACGCCGCCGCTGATCTCGTTGAAACCGCGAAGACCTGGAACGTGCCGGTGCAGGCCGTGGTCGGCCACTCCTTTGGCGGCAAGGTCGCGCTCGCTTACGCGCAGGCGCACCCCGAAGTCGGAGCGGTGATGACGCTCGACTCCGCGCCCGGCCCCCGGCTCGACGCGCGAGGCAGCGAGACCACGATGCAGGTGCTGACCGTGCTCGAGGCGCTCGGTCAGACCTGGCCCGATCGAGACACCTTCGTGGCGGCGATCGAAGCGAAGGGTCAGAGCAAGATGATCGGCCAGTGGTTGGCGATGAACCTCGAGCTCAAGCCGGAAGGCTGGGTGTTCCGGCTGTCGTTGCCCCGCGTGCACGCGCTGCTCGAGGACTACTTCGAGATCGATCTCTGGCCGTTGGTTGAACGGGCAGCGCAGACGAAGACAGGCCCGCGGTTTCACCTGGTGATTGGCGCGAGGTCGAGCGTGTACGCGCATGAAGATCGGGTGCGTGCGCAGGTACTCGAGTCGTCATCTGAGGGCCACGTGACGGTCGACGTGTTGAACACCGGGCACTGGCTGCACGCGGAAGATCCGCAGGGGTTGTCGGCGATTCTTCAAAGTCGTCTCGCAGGGCCCTGAAGAAGGCGGGGGTTCGGGACTCAGTGAGTGCCCAAAGCGAGCAGGCACCTCTGCTTCGGGCCCTTTCTCATCTGCTGAACGCGGCTTCGACGTGGTGCTCTCGACCTGGGGCGCCACCGTACGGGCCGCTGGACGCGTGTGCCCGAGGTCGACCGCGCGCACCGAATTCGTCACGATACCGTCCTCGCCCGCAGCCGAGAGCCCGCTCGCAACCATCACCCGACCCGAACCGCAAACCCCACGCTCCCTGAGGCTGTCGTTCAGTTCATCGGGTCCGGCCGCACCGACGCGCGGATCAGATCGCGAGCGAGCCAGGCGCTCAACGAAGTCACCAGGGCGATCCACGCACCGACCGGCGCGTCGTTCTGAAACAGCAGCACCGCCGCGAGCGCCGCAGCCGTGGGCACCGCCAGCATCCGCGCACCGCGCAAGTTCACCGCGTGACGCCTTCGCATCGTCTGCAGCACGCCGTACCCGAGCACCACCAGGGTGAGCAGGGTCACCGGGAACGCGACGATGCTGAGCGCGAGGTCGAGCCCACCACCGCGGGAAAGCACCAGGGCAGCGGCCACGTCGCGCATGCGCGGCTCACCGGTCGGAGCCGCCGCCGTCAAGAGTGAGCGCGCTTCTGCCGAAGTCAGCTCGAGCTTCTTGCCCGACGCGATGACTTGCGGCGTACCGCAGTGCGGGCAGGTCTTCGCCAGGTGGAACATCCACTTTCCACAGGTGGCGCAGGCGATCCGATCCGACATGAGGGGCGGGTGCTTGGCAGAGGTGGGTTGTCATTGCATCCCCCCACCCTCGAGGGCTGAGGGAAATAAGTGTGGTAGTCGAAGCGCGTGATCAACCTGAAGGACCACGACTTCGAAGGCTTCGCGACCGCCCTCGCGCCAGCCGCACTCAACCGCGTCGAGCACTTGAAGCTCTTCGCGGCGGTCTTCAGTCACGGCGCTCAGCACCTCGATGATTTGAGAAAGGCGCCGCAAGTGCGCGCCACCGTGCGTGACTGGGTGCTCGAGAACGGCTCGCTCCCGAAGCTCACCGTGGTGGAGCGGCGTAAGGCCGACGACGGCTTCGTGAAGTACCTCTTCGAATCGCCCCTCGGTGGCCGCTTCGAGGCCGTGCGCATTCCGCTCTTCGACACCAAGTACGTGGTCTGCATCTCGAGCCAGGTGGGCTGCGCGCTGGCGTGCGACTTCTGCATGACCGGCAAGATGGGTTTTCAGCGCAACCTGGAGACCTGGGAAATCGTCGAGCAGGTCCTTCAGATCCGCGCTGAAGCCGACCGCCCGGTGCGCGGCGTGGTCTTCATGGGCATGGGCGAGCCCCTGCTCAACTACGCAAACACCACCCGCGCGGCGAGCATCATGTGCCACCCCGCGGGCATGGCCATCGGTAGCAAGAGCATCACCTTCAGCACCGCGGGCTGGGTGCCGGGCATTCGCAAGTATCGCGAAGATCAGCTCCCGTACCGGCTGGCGTTCTCGGTGACCTCGGCGATTCCCAGCAAGCGCGCGCAGGTGCTGCCCGTCGAGAAGACCTGGCCCCTCGCCACGCTGGTCGAAGAGATCAAGGCGTACGCGCACGAGAGTGGAACGCGCGCGATGGTGGCCTACGTGATGATCAGCGGCTTCAACGTGGGCCGCGAAGACGCCGAGGCGTTGCGCGACACCTTCGCCGACGTTCCGGTCACCATCGACCTCATCGACGTGACGGACCCCACGGGCAAGTACCAGCCGCCCACCGAAGACGAGCTGAAGACCTTCCGCGATCTGCTGCAGATGGTGAAGGCGCCCATCGCGCGCCGGTACTCCGGCGGCAAGGACATCGGGGCTGCGTGCGGCACGCTCGAGGCCTCGCAGCGCGGCGGCCGGGTGCTCGCTACCGGGTGACCTTGAACTCGACGCGCCGGTTCTTCGCGCGGCCCGCTTCGGTGTCGTTGCTGTCGACCGGCTGACTCGAGCCGAACCCGCGCGACTCGAGGCGTAGGGCGTCGACGCCTTTGCTCTCGAGATACTTCTTCACCGCCCACGCGCGCTCTTCGCTCAGCGGCTGATTGGCGGAAGGCTCACCGGTGGTGTCGGTGTGACCTTCGATGGTGAGCTTGGTGATGGCCGTGGTGCCCAGCAGAATGCGCGCGACCGCATCGAGCAGATCCTTCGAGCTCTCTTCGATCTCCGACTTTCCGTGCGCAAAGCCGATGGTCTCCTTGACCAGGATCGAATCGCCCTCGAGCGTCACCAGCGAAGAGACGTCGCGCGGAGGGTCTTGCCGGGCCGCGGCCGTGGTGGCGCACCCGCCCCCCAGCAAGGCCACCAGCAGCGTCACCCAATGCGTCATCGGCATGGGTGGCTCATTACCACTGTGGTAGCAGCGCGCGAATGACTCCTCTCTTTCACGCGCACTCGGGCCTCCGATTCCTGATTTTTCTGCTGGGCGTGGTGAACGTGGTGGTGCTGGGCGCGGGCCTCGTCACGAAGAAGCCGTTCGGCAAGGTGCACCGCATTCTGGGGGCGAGCTTCGCGGGTTCGATTCACCTGCAGGTGCTGCTGGGCCTGGCGCTGGTGGCGATGGGCCGCTGGTACCCCGCCCTCATCGGTCACCTGGCGATGATGCTGCTGGCCGCGGTGGTGGCGCAGGTCGCGATGACGGTGAACCGCAGACGGGCGATCCCGGGCATGCAGCTGCCGCTCATCGGCGTGGTGGTCTCGCTGCTCTGCATCTTCGGCGGCTTGATGGCCATCGGCCGGGGCCTGTTCACCATGACGCCCATGGGCGGCTGAACGACCGCCGTGAAGTGACGTGGCTCAGGAGCCAGCGAAGGTGAAGAGGAACCGCAGCCCCTCGACCGGCTCGACCACGTCACCGGGCGCCAACGCCGACCGCGCCGTGACGGCACCGTTCACGCGCAACGCGAACGGACCCTGCGCCGGGCGGAACGGGTCGGCGCTCTCGTCGAACACCACCCACTGACCTTCGATCGACCGGTACAGCGTGCACGCAACCTGCGGCGCGGCGCCGACCAGCCGGGCCAACGCACCCGTCGCCGTACCCACGTCGGTGCGCTGCGGGTTGAGCACGATGTCAGACATCACGCTCTCCACGTCTGCCGTGCGCGAGAGCAGCGAGAGCCTCGCGCGCCCACCCGACACCACCACCCCGCGGAAATCGGCATCGAGGTGAGGTGCGCGTTCACGCAACCGTTGCCAGGCCGCTTCGGCCCGGGGCCAGACGCGGGGCTCTGAGACGAAGCCCAGGCACACGGAACGCAAGGCAGGCGCGCCATCGAGCTGACCCAGCCGCTCCAAAGTGAGC
>JAYTAT010000132.1:0-2102 GCA_043737315.1 Archangium sp. | reverse complement strand
GCACACAATTTCCCCGGCTGCGTTTCACCTGGGTCGAGGAGCGCACGGCGGTGTTGATGAAGCTGCTCAAGCAGGGCGAACTCGACGGGGCGATCGTCGCGCTCGAGACGAAGGATCTGGGCGAGGTGCAGTCGTTGGTGCTGGGCAGAGATCAGTTCTTCCTGGCGATGCCGAACGATCATGCGCTCGCGCGCGAGACGACGCCGGTCTCGACCCAGGTGCTCAAGAATGAGCGGGTGCTGGTGCTCGAAGAGGGCCATTGCCTGGGTGAGCAGGTCGAAGAAGTGTGCCAGCGCGCGCGGACTTCGGAGTTGGATGTGTGCGCCACGAGCCTCGCCACGTTGACGCAGATGGTGGTGGGCGGGGCGGGCGTGACGTTGCTGCCGGGGTTGGCGCTGGAGGTCGAGAACCGGCGGGGCACGTTGCACTTGCGGCCGTTCATCGCCAGGGCGCCGGGGCGGACGTTGGCGCTGGTGTGGCGCAAGAGCACGACGGCGCATGGGGCGTTGAAGGCGATCGCTCCATCGTTGCGCAAGGGTGTCGTCCGTTAGCCCCGCTGGCTGCGAAGCAAGCGCCGTGTTCGATCAGCGAAAGCGAAAGGGCAGCGGCATTGCCATGCCCTCGTTCGACACCCGGAAGCTGAAACCGAACCGGATGAAACCGTCTTCCACCAACGCTGCCGGTGGATTGGTGAACGGCTGCGCCTTGGCGAAGGCGTTCATCGCCTCGACATCGAGCTCATCGAGCCCGCAGCTCTGCATGACCTGCACATCGGCCAGTGAACCATCGGGCCGCAACGCCACGTGCAGCACGGTCAGTCGGTCGGCCGCGCCCAGATTTCGGCTCTTCGTACGAAGCCTCGCGTTGGGGTCCCACCTGGCCGACACCGCCTGCTTGACCCGATTGAAGAACGCGGCGTACTTCCACTCGCGCGTGTTGAGGAACGTGCCCGCCCCCTTCTCGACGTTGTCGAGATCATCATTCGGCGCACCGCCCCCTTCACTCGTCGCCATACCCGGCGTGCCCTGGGTGCCCGACTCGGTGCCCACCACCGCAGGCGCAGCCTCGACGTCTTCCGACGCACCGCTCACCTTCTGCGGCAACAACAACGGATCTCGCGGTGCCTGCCGGCCCAGAATGCTCTCTGTCAGATTGATGCCCGAAGGCGGCGGGGCCAGCGGGGCCGCTTTCCCCTTCGCCGACGGGGTCTGCTCAGGTTTGGCCTGCGTGGTGGCGGTGGCGCGGCTGTAGCGGTTGGTCTGCTCCTTTGCGCGCGTCTCCTTCGTCACCTTGTTGTCCGTCATCGCCAGGTACTTCGCGTCGGGCGAGACCTGGTTGTTCCCGGGGGCCACGTCGACGATCTGCCCCTTGGGGTGCAGGGGGGCAGCGCGCTCGACGGGGGTGCTGACCGCGCGACCCCGATTGTTCGCCCACGACTTGGAGTCGAGGCGCCGCATGGTGACCGGGCGGTTCACCGGCTTCTTGGGCAGCGGAGGCGACGCCGTCAGCTTCGAGTAGCCGATGAACAAGAGCACCAGCACCGCGTGACCCAACAGGGACAGCGGCAGGGCAAGCAGCACCCCTCGCCTGGGGGGTGTTCGCTGTGTTGGGGCCAGAAACACGAACCGAGCGTTAGCGCACCTCGTGGGTGGATCACACCTGCACAGTGGGGGCTGCGCTCAACACTCCTGCCCGAGCAGGGTCGTGGAAAGGGTTGATCTCAGACCCCAGGGTCACTGGCCCGCGCCTTGTAAAGAGGCCACTTCATGAAGCTCTCCCTGACGCTCCTGACCGCCCTCTCGCTGGTTTCGGCCCCCGTCTTCGCTCAAGGCGCGGACAACCCGGAGTGCCTCGGCGCGTCCTGCGGCAAGCCCGGCGAGGTCGGTGGTGGGTGCGGCTGCGGCTGCTCCGTGTGGGTCGCGTACACCGACGACGGCATCACGCTGGCGTACACCGACGACGCTGACGGCGACGGCAAGGCCGACGACAGAGACAACTGTGCCTTCGCCTCGAACCGCGACCAGCTCGACGGCGACGGCGACGGCGTGGGCGATTCTTGCGACAACTGCTCGGCGGCTTCGAACTTCGGCCAGCTCGACGCT
>JAYTAT010000131.1:0-12948 GCA_043737315.1 Archangium sp. | reverse complement strand
CCACGCTCTGCGCTTCGATGATCTTCATGCCTTCGGGAATGGTCTCGACCTCGAACGTACGCTTGCCGCTCCACTCTTCGACGCAGCCCGCGCAAGGGCAGTACTGACGCAGCCGCCGCGCGCTCACGCCGCTGCTGGCGCCATCGCTCCAGGTCAGTGACAACGTCAGCTGATCCTTCGAGACCACGACGGCCGTGACGGAAATCGACTTCTTTTTCGGCTTGACCGAATCCCAGATGCTCACGGCTGCTCCTCTACCAACGCGATGGTCGCGCTCGCCAGGCGATCGACGAAGCCGTTGATCATCACGTTCGCGCGCGGGCGCTCATCGGCCAGCAGACCTTCTTCGTAGGTCACGTCGAGCCCGAACTGCCGGCGCACCGGCGTCACGTTGGTCAGGTTGACCGCGAAGTCGGGTTGGCTGGGGTACTTCACCAGCCGCTGCTGCAACGAGGTTGCGTCCAGGTTGAAGCGCTCGACCAGGCCATAGACCCGCACGGTCTCTTCGACCGGTTTGAGGTTGAAGAATTGGAGCGGCCAGATGACCAGGCCAAAACCAAACGCGAGGTTCTTGAGCGTGCGATCGCTGGCGACGGTGTCGTTGCCCTCGATGATGGTGCGCACCACGGTCACGTTGCCCTTGAGCAGCTGCGCGCCCGACGTCGAGGTCACCCGCCAGCTCGGCCGGCGGCGCTGCACTTCGGCGATGGTGCGGTGCTGCAACTCGACCAGGGTCAGCGCCTTCGCGAAGAAGGGCTTTTCTTGAAACTGCCGGGTGATGGCCACGTTGTTGGGGCCGGTGGAGTTGAAGCCCGAGCCAAAACCAATGCCCGGGTTGCCGAAGCCATTGCCGAGGGTGGCGTATTCGGTGCGGGTGGTGGTCTGCAGCTCGGCGAGCTCGAACAACGGCTCGATCACCACGGTGCGCGCGACCTGCGGATCCTCGGGCGTGAACGCGCGATCGCCGACCAGTTGCGCGGTGGCGCAGCCGGAAAACAGGGCGACCATCAGCAGGGCAGGGACCCGCGCGGAAAACATGGGCGTCCTATACCCCGCTTGCGGGAAATTGCTCTCCGTGTCGGTGTCGGCCTTCGAGGCTCCCTGCTTGCGTCAGGCGTCGGTCCAGGCGCGACGCGGCACTGCGAACCCGAGCGCGCGCGAGTCGCAGTTCGGGCGCGCGGCGAGTCGCTTCCGATTCGAGGGCATTGAGAGCCCGTCGAAGCGGGCCCAGACTGGAAAACCGATTCACAGCCGCCGGTGCTGCAGGGCGGGCAGCGTGCGGCGCACTTTGGAGAGGTACTTGAGGTCGAGCTCGGCCATCGCCAGGCCTTCACCTTCCGACGCGCGCGCCACCACCAGCCCCCACGGATCGACCACCATCGCGTGACCCCAGGTCAGCCGCTCCTTCGGGTGTCTGCCCTGTTGGGCGGGCGCCAGAACGTAGGCCTGATTCTCGATCGCGCGGGCGCGCAGCAGCACCTCCCAGTGATCCTTGCCGGTCATCAAGGTGAACGCCGACGGCACCGTGAGCAGCACTGCACCCGACTCAGACAGCTTCCGGTACAGCTCGGGGAAACGCAGGTCGTAACAAACCGACAGACCAACCTTGCCGAACGGAGCGTCTGCCACCACCACTTCGGTGCCCGGCGCGACCGCGGCCGACTCGCGGTAGGTCTGCCCGTCGCCCACCTCGACATCGAAGAGATGGATCTTCCGGTACAGCCCCAGCCGCCCCCCATCAGGGCCGAACAGCACGCTGGTGTTGAAGAGCCGGCCACCGGGCGCTCCGGTCTCGAGCACGGAACCCGCCAGCACTGAAATCTTCAATGATCTGGCGAGCTCCGCCATGTGGTTGAGGGTTTGCCCCCCGAGGGTTTCCGCGTTCTGGTCGCGCTCGGCCTCCGGGCCCATCCACGAGAAGTTTTCCGGCAACCCGACGAGTGAAGCCCCGGCGTCAGCGGCCTTGTGGATCAGGCGGGTGGCCACGTCGAGGTTGTGGGCTTTGTCAGCCCCGCTGGTCATCTGGGCAGCGGCGATGCGCATGGGCATCTGTTTACACGGGGTGGGGCACTGTCGTAGAGGACGGCCACCAATTTTCGGAAGCACACGAAAAGTGGGCCGGGGTGCCCACTTTTTTCTTTTCTGGGGGTCGATCGCAGTGGCTGAGACGAGCAAACAGAAGGTCGAAGAGACAGCGCAGGAGATCTGCGAGCCGCTCATCGCGGCCGAAGGTCTCGAGCTGCTCGATCTCGAGTTCATCCGCGAGCACGGCGGCTGGATCCTCCGGCTGTTCATCGACAAGCCGGGCGGCACCGTGGGCGTCGAAGAGTGCGCGCTGGCCAGCCACGCCGTCGACAAGGCGCTCGACGTCGACGACGTCATCCCCCACGAATACAGCCTCGAGGTCTCCAGCCCCGGCCTCAACCGCCCGCTCAAGAAGAGCGCGCACTTCGCAGCGGTCAAGGGCAAGCAGGTGCGCATCAAGACCTTCGCGCCCCTCTTCGAGCCGCCCCGCAAGAACTTCCTCGGAACGCTTCGTCAGGTCTCCGCGGATGCAGTGACAGTCGAGGTCGAAGGGGCGGGCCCTTTCACCATTCACATCAAAGACATCGCCCGCGCGAACCTGGAATTTCAGCCGTAACGCTGCTCGCTGAAACGCAGTCCCACATACAGGCCATCATTTGACGGCCGAGGAAAAGGAATCCCCCATGACACCCGCTACCGCAGCCCTCCGCCTCGACGACGTCCTCACCCAGGTCGCCAAAGACAAGGGCATCGACAAGACGATCCTCGTCTCGACTCTCGAAGACGCGATGAAGACGGCCGCCAAGAAGCACTTCGGCCAGGACCGCGCCCTCGAAGCAAAGTTCGAAGCCGGCAAGGGCGTCGTGGAGATTTTTCAGGCGATCACCGTGGTCGACGTGGTCACCGATCCGCTCAACGCGATCAACAACATCACCGTGACGCGGGCGGCCGGGCAGGGCATGGAAGTGCAGCCGGGCGACGAGCTCGTCTTTCAGATCTTCTACCGTGACGAAGACGCGCTCGAGGCCAAGGCGCAAGACGAGCAGTACGGCGACATTCTGGGCCTCAAGACCTTTCGCCGTGGTTTCGGCCGCATCGCAGCGCAGACCGCCAAGCAGGTGCTCCTGCAGCGTACGCGCGACGTCGAGCGCGAGAACATCTTCAACGAGTACAAGGATCGCAAGGGCGAGATCGTCACCGGCATCGCCCGTCGACTCGAGCGCGGCAACCTCATCGTCGACCTCGGCCGCGCCGAATCGGTGCTGCCCGTGCGTGAGCAGGTGCCGCGCGAGGTGTACCGCCCGGGCGACCGCGTGCAGGCCTTCGTGCTCGACGTGCTCCGTGAGGCCAAGGGCCCGCAGATCATCCTCTCTCGCGCCTCGGTGAATTTGCTGACCAAGCTGTTCGAGATGGAAGTTCCCGAGATCGCCGAAGGCATCGTGGTGATCGAAGCGGCCGCCCGTGAGCCGGGCCGCCGCTCGAAGATCGCGGTCTCCAGCCGTGACGCAGACGTCGACCCGGTCGGCGCTTGCGTCGGCATCAAGGGCAGCCGCGTGCAGGCCGTGGTGCAGGAGCTGCGCGGCGAGAAGATCGACATCGTCGAGTTCGACGAGGATCCGGCGCGCTTCGTGTGCGCCGCGCTCGCCCCGGCCGAAGTCAGCCGCGTGATCATCGACGAGGCCAACCACGCGATGGAAATCATCGTGCCCGACGACCAGCTCTCGTTGGCCATCGGCCGCTCGGGTCAGAACGTGCGCCTGGCCGCCCAGTTGACCGGTTGGAAGCTCGACATCAACTCCGAGTCGCGCGTGAAGGAGATGCGCGAGTTCGCAGATCGTTCGCTGGGTTCGCTGCCCGGCATCAACGAGCTGTTGGTCGAGACCCTGTACGCGCACGGCTTCCGCATGGCGAAGGACATCGCCGAGGCGAACGCCGAAGTGCTCGCCCAGATCCCCGGCCTCGACTCCGCCAAGGTTGCGCCCATGCAGGAAATGGCGCGCAAGCAGATGGTCAACGACGCCATCGAGCTCGAGAAGATGCAGAAAGACCGCGAGCAGCGCCGCCTCGAAGAAGAGCGCCGTCACCCCGACGAGCTCAGCCAGGAAGAGCGCCTGGCCCGCGTGCGCGGCATCGGCACCACCAACGTGGACAGCTTCAAGCTGGCCGGGTTCGGTACTGTCGAAGAGATCGTCAAGGAGATGGATCTGACCCGCATCGGCAACGTGGCGGGCATCGGCATCAAGAAGGCCCGTCAGATCAAGGCCGCGGCCGAGCACTACATGAACGAAGAGAACAAGCGCCGCGCCGAGCTCGACGCGCTCAAGAAGGCGCAGACCCCCGCCGTCGTTCCGGCGCCGGCTGCACCCGCGGCCACCTGACGTTAGACCAAGCCCGGATCATGACTGACGAGCCCAGACCGCCTGTCAGAACGTGTCTGGGGTGCGGAAAGAAGCAGACGAAAGCGCTGCTCCGGAGGCTGGTTCTGGACGAGAAGAACCAGCCTTTGTTGGACAGGTCGCAAGGCGCCCCTGGCAGGGGGGCGTACCTCTGTGGACCAGGCTGCTTGCAAGCAGCCGTGAAGCGGAAGGCCTTCCAGCGGGCCTTCAAGAAGAACGTGGCGCTGGATGTGACTCACCTGGAGGCGGCCTTCCTGCGGCAAACCAACGACTGAGCTTCAACCCCACAATTGGTTCGCACTTCCTGGCTGCCCGCAGCACGTCTCAGCTTTCGGTTCCCAACCCCTCGCTCCGCGTGGTCTGGCGGTTCGTTGGCATGGTTCCTTCACTGTCTTTCTCTCGTCACCTGAAGTACGGGGGTCTCGCCCTATGTCAAAGAAGCGCGTTCACGAAATCGCAAAAGAGCTCAAAGAAAAGCATGGCATTGAGTTCGACAACAAGGCCGTGGTCACCGAACTGGTGAGTCTCGGCTACGACGTCAAGAGCCACTCATCGTCGCTGGAAGACGATCAGGCCATCGCTGCCGTGCAGAAAATCGTCGAGAAGCGCAAGCCGAAGGCTGCGCCCGCGCCGGTTGCGCCCAAGGGTTTTGTGGTGCGCCGCAAGGTCGGCGAGAGCACCGTGGCCACCCAGGTGGCTGCTGGCGCCAAGGTCGACCTGCCGCCCGCCGAGAAGCCAGTCGCTGCGCCCGTGGCGGTCGAGCCTGAGCCGGTCATCGACCTGCCGGCCGACACCCAGAGCGCAGTCGCTCAGATTCCGCCCTTCAAGTTGCAGCCCCCCCTCGAGCAGGCGCCTGCCGAACCTGCCGCCGCCGCGCCGACGACCCCTGCGCCCGAGGTTCCCATGTCTCCGGTCGTCGAGGTGCCCGCCCCGGTCGCCGCCACCGCCGCTGTTGCTGCATCCGCCGCCGTTCCCCCTGCGCGGGCCTCTGCGCCCCGTGTCGGTGTGGCCGTGGCCCGCGCCTCTGCACCGCGCCCCGGCACCGTGACCGTGGCTGCCGCGCCCGCCCCCCTTCCGCCCTCCGCCGTGCCGCCGATGGTGCGGACCGCCTCGAGCGTGGGAACCCGCCCCTCGGCGCCTCCGCGCGTCGGCGTGACCATGCGCCCCAGCCTGGGTGGAACCCCGGGCGTCGCAGGCCCGGTGCGCACCGTGCCCACTGCCACGCAGGCCGTGGTGGTGAGCCGCCCGCTCATCCCCATCAAGCGCGTGACGCCCAACCAGCCCGGTGCGGGCCGGTACCCGATGGCGCCCGGCAAGAAGGCCATCGGCGTCGTTCGTGAGTTCAAGGTGGTGCCCGCGGGCACGGCCGGTGCGAAAGACTTCGGTGATGCCCGCCGCAAGGAAGCCGAACGGCGTGGTCCTCCCGGTGCTGCAGGTCAGCGCCGCGAGAAGGAAAAAGAGCAGACCACCACCTCCGACATCAAGGAGCTCATCTTCGGCCGCTCGGCGATTCCCGTGCGCGGCAAGAAGCGCAAGCCGACCAAGAAGGGTCAGAAGACCCTCATCACCACGATGGCCGGCGACAAGAAGGTCATCAAGGTGCAGGAAGGCATCACGGTCAGCGAGCTGTCGCAGCGCATGGGCGTGAAGACCAGCGACCTCATCAAGAAGTTGATGCAGGCCGGCAAGATGACCACCGCCACGCAGACCATCGACGTCGACACCGCCGGCGTGCTGGCGACCGACTACGGGTGGACGGTCAAGAAGGTCGGCTTCGAGGTGGAAGACTTCCTTCCGACGCTCGAAGACAAGCCTGAGAACCTGATCACCCGCCCGCCCGTCGTGACCGTCATGGGCCACGTCGACCACGGCAAGACCTCGCTGCTCGACGCGATCCGCAAGGCGAACGTGGCCAGCGGCGAAGCAGGCGGCATCACCCAGCACGTCGGCGCCTACACGGTGAAGTCGAGCAAGGGTGACATCACCTTCCTCGACACCCCGGGTCACGCGGCGTTCAGCGCCATGCGTGCCCGCGGCGCCAACATCACCGACGTGGTGGTGCTGGTGGTCGCGGCCGACGACGGCGTGATGCCCCAGACCAAAGAGGCCATTCAGCACGCGCTGAAGGCCGAAGTGCCGATCGTCGTGGCGATGAACAAGATGGATCTCGTCGCCGCCAACGCCGACCGGGTGAAGAAAGAGCTCGCCGACCTCTCGCTGCTCGCCGAAGACTGGGGCGGTGAAGTCATCATGGTGCCGGTCTCTGCGAAGACCCGCCTGGGCCTCGACCTGCTGCTGGAGAACATCTCTCTGCAGGCCGAAGTGCTCGAGCTCAAGGCCGACCCGAACCGTCCGGCCACCGGCATCGTTCTCGAGGCGCGGCTGGAGAAGGGCCGCGGCCCCATCGCCACCGTGCTCGTGCAGGAAGGCACGCTGCGCAAGGGCGATTCGCTGGTCTCTGGAATTCACTACGGCCGCGTTCGCATGATGCTCAACGATCGGGGCGAGCTGGTCGACGAGGTGAAGCCCGGTTATTCGGCCGAGATCATCGGTCTGTCGGGTGTGCCCACGGCAGGCGACGTCATCAACGCCGTGGCCGACGAGAAGGCCGCCAAGCAGGTCGCTGACCACCGCATCTTGAAGGCGCGCCAGGCCGAAGCCGGCAAGACGAGCCGTGAGTCACTCGAGGATCTTCTCGCCAAGCAGAAGGCGTCTGATCAGAAGGAACTCAAGATCGTGCTCAAGGCCGACGTCTCGGGTTCGCTCGAGGCCGTGGCTGACGCGATTCAGAAGCTGTCGACCAAGAAGGTCAAGGTCACCATCGTGCAGAAGGGTGTCGGCATGATGACCGAAACCGACATCGGCACGGGCGAAGCGTTCGCCGCCGTGGTGATCGGCTTCAACAGCAAGCCTGAGTCGGGCGCCGAATCGGCCGCCAAGCACAAGGGCGTGAAGTGGGAGACCTTCGGCATCATCTACGAGCTGCTCGATGGCGTGATCAAGATGATGGAGGACCTGCTGGACCCGATCCGCACCGAGAAGAAGATCGGCCGGGCCGAGGTGCGCAACCTCTTCAACGTGCCCAAGCTGGGGACCATCGCCGGCTCTGCGGTCACCGAGGGCGTCATCAAGCGCGCCTCGATCCTCAAGCTGGTGCGCCAGAACAAGCAGCTGTTCCAGGGCAAGCTCGCCAGCCTCAAGCGCTTCAAGGATGACGTGAAGGAAGTCACCATGGGCTACGAGTGCGGTATCGGCATCGAGGGCTTCTCGGACATTCAGGCCGGAGACATCATCGAGGCCTACGAGGTCGAGGAGACCCGCCCGTCGCTCAGCTGAGCTGACGATGAGCCCGGCCCCTGAAGGAACACTTCGGGGGTCGGGGCGTTATCGTGCGGTCAGAGCCTTGAGCGACGGCGCGTCGCTGTTCGACGGAGTTTCACATGTTCGTCTGCGTGTCCCGAGTCACCCTCGACATTCCCGCCGCTGGATCGCTCAAGGCCAAGCGCCAGGTGGTTCGGCGCGTGACTGATCGTGTGAAGGCGAAGTTCAACGTGGCCCTCGCCGAGGTCGACGACAACGACGTGCTCAACCGGGCGGTCGTGGCGATGTCGGTGATCGGCAACGAGCGCAGTCACGTCAACGAGACGATGGACAAGATCTTTCAATACATCGACGACATGTACGTCGCGCCGGTGAGTTCGCGAGAATTCGAGATCCTCTCGTTCGGTGAAGATTTGTTTCAGGGGCCGCCCAGGGGCGACCTGCTGCTGACCATTCCGCGAGGTGAACGTTCGCTGGCCGAAGCCGAGGGGCTGGGCGCGTGGGAAGATCGGCACAGCAAGGGCATTCCTCCTCCGTCGCCTTCTGCTGCTGCGAAGAAGGGCCCGAAGAAGAAAGAGAAGGAAGTAAATCTCACCGACGCCCGGGCGGTGGCGCGCAGCCTGCGCAATCGCCGGGAGTGGGAAAAGGAGTGATGCACCATGGCTTCAGTTCGTCCTGACAGAGTGGCAGCAGAGATTCAGGCGGCCATCGCGGACCTGCTGATCCGCGGCGACATCCACGATCCACGCATCGGCTACATCACCTTGACCGGCGTGAAGGTCTCGCCCGATCTCTCGGTGGCGCAGGTCTATTATTCGATGATCGGCACCGCCGAAGAGAAGGCCGAGACCCAGGCCGGGCTCACGGCGGCCAAGGGCTACGTACGGCGCGAGGTGACCAAGCGGGTCAAGCTGCGCATCAGCCCCGAGGTCTTCTTCACCTTCGACCCCTCGCTCGACGAGGGCGACAAGATCGAACGGCTGCTCAAAGAAGTGCGGAGCAAAGAAGGTTGGTGAGGCTTCGATGAACGGCGTGCTGGTGGTCGACAAGCCTAAGGGGATCACCTCGTTCGACGTGGTGCGCGACGTGCGCCGGGCCTTGAAGGTGAAGAAGGTTGGCCACACCGGCACGCTCGACCCGATGGCCACCGGCGTGCTCCCCATCTGCATCGGGGACGGCACCAAGATCGCCCAGTTCATCACCGAGGCCACCAAGGCCTACGACGCGACCGTGAAGCTGGGGTCGACCACCGACACGCTCGATGCAGAGGGCAAGGTGCTCGAGAGCAGGCCCGTGCCGGTGCTGACCCGCGAGCTGATCGAAGCGGCGTTTGCGAAGTTTCGCGGGCCCATTTTCCAGACGCCTCCGATGTATTCGGCCGTGAAGATCGGCGGCAAGCGGCTCTATGAGCTGGCGCGCGCCGGTGAAGAGGTGGAGCGGGCGGCCCGGCCCGTGACGGTGTTCGAGTTGCTGCTGCGCGATTTTTCGGCCGATGAGATCAAGCTCTCGGTGACCTGCAGCAAAGGCTTCTTCGTGCGCACGTTGGCGGCGGAGCTGGGCGAAGCGCTCGGCTGTGGCGCTCACCTCTGCGCGTTGCGGCGCACCCAGAGCGGCCCATTTGCCCTCTCACAGGCGATCCCGCTGGCCGAGCTGGTGGCCCAGGGCCCTGAGCTGGCCGTCGCGCGCCTGGTGGGGCTCAATGATTCGCTCAAGGATCTGCCGGTGCTCCAGGTGACAGAGGCCGAAGCCGCCCGGGTGCGGCACGGCGGGCTGGTGGAGGTGGCGGGCCAGCTCAGCGGGCTGCACCGGGTGCTCGAGCCCTCGGGTGCGTTGCTCTCGGTGGCGGAGATCACCCGCGGTCGCCTGGTGTACCGCCGGGTGTTCCTGCCCGAGTAGCGGAGAGAATCCTTCCTCCGCCCGGGGGGTGACCGTGCCATGCTCGAGGGGCGCACCCGATGAACATCACCGTGATCATCCCCAAAACGTTGCAGGCCGCTTGCGAGGGCAGGGCGAGGATCGAGCTCGGTGTGCCTTCGACCTCAGACGTCGCAGACATCATCACCACGCTGATGCAGCTCTACCCGGGTCTGAGGGCGTTCGTGGCCAACGAGAAACGCCCGCTCAAGCAGCACTTCGGCGTGGCGCGTTCGGGCATGAAGGTCTTCCTGTTCACCAGCACGGCAACGGCCGTCAACAACTAGCCACTCGCCTTGAACCAGCGGGGCGCGGGCCCTAGGGTGTTCCGCTCCATGGCCGATGGGTCCCAACCTTTCTACCGTCTTGCCGCGTGGCTGAAGTCGCTGGCCTTGCCGCGCCCGGTCACGCTGGGGGCGGTGCTCCTGGGAGTTTCGGTCGCTTCTGCATTTCTCCTGACCCCTGGCCTGTCTGGTCAGCGGGTCCCCGAGCTGGGGGAAGAGCAGCTGGGCCGGCCCTTCGCGGCCAAGTCGGTGGCGGTCTTCAAGGCCAGCCGTGACTTCGAGGTGCCCGATGACGGGCACACCCAGCAACGCCGGGAAGAAGCGCGGGCGCGGGTGCGGCCGGTGTTCGACTACGACACCCTGGTCGAATCGAAGGTGAAACACGGCCTGCGCGAGGCCTTCGAGCAGATGCAGGAGGTCGCGGCGCCCTTCGTGGCCAAACCCGACCCCAATCGCAAAGCCAACGCTCCGCTCACCAAAGACGAGCAGGACCTGGTGAACGCGCTGCGAGAGAACCGCCGGCTGTTCGAGGCGACCGCGGTGCCGCCCGACGACGAAGACTTCGAGGTGCTGGCCCGCGGGCGGTTTGGCCCTGAGTTCGAGCAAGCCGTGATGACCCTCATCGACCTCGCCTATCGCGGCAAGGTGGTCACTTCGCGTGACGAGCTCTCGCGCATCGACACCAGCGGCATCACCGTACGCATCGTGGGGGGCACCACCGAATACGAGATGACCACCGCGCAGCCGGGCGCCTTCGACCTGAAAGAAGTGAGCACCGAGCTCGACAGGTTCGCCTCGGTGCCGGGCAACCTGCTGCCCGACTCGCCCACCCCGGTGCGCCGCGCGGTGCTGCGCTTGGCGCGTAAACAAGTCAGAGCGAACCTGACCGTCAACATCGCGGAGACCGAAGCGCGTCGGAAGGCCGCCTGGGACGCGGTCAAGCCGGTGAACCTGTCGATCAAGAAGGGCCAGCGGATCATCGGAGACGGCGAGCTGGTCACCGAGCAGCACGTGCTGGTCACCCGCAGCCTGCGCGCGCAGACCAGCGAGCTCGATCTGATCCAGCTGCAGCTGGGCGGGGCGGGCATCGTGGCGTTGCTGGTGAGCGGGGCGTGGTTGTTCTTCACCGCGTCGTTGCGCCAGTTCCGCCCTTCGCGGCGTGACGTGGCGTTCATGGGTATTCTGGGCACGGGGCTGCTGGGCGGCTTGCACGTCTGGGTGCTGGTGGCCGACGTGGTGCAGAACGGGTACCCCGCGTTGCCCATCGAGGCGTTGCAGTTCGCCTTTCCGGTGGCGGCGGGCGCGATGCTGGTGCGCTTCGTGTTGTCGGAGTCGTCAGCGCTCTTCTTCGCGATCATCTTCTCGGCGCTGGCGGGCGTACTGCTGGGCAACTCGCTCTCGTTCTTCCTCTTCTCGTTCATCACCTCGATGGTGGCCGCCGATCGCATCGGCCGCGCGAAGGATCGCGCCGGCATCTTCCGCGCGGGCTTCGCCACGGGCGCCGTGGGCTTTGGGTTGATGGTCTTCATTCAGCTGGCCGCCGCGAAGGGGCTGGGCATCGAGATGCTCTACAGCGGCCTGTTCGCGTTGCTGGCCGCCGCCTTCCTGCTGCCTTCGCTCGTGCTGGCGCTCACGCCGCTGGTCGAAGGCATCTTCGGCTACGCGTCTGATTTGAAGCTGCTCGAACTGGCGAACCTCAATCACCCGGCGCTCAAGGCGCTGGTGCTCAACGCGCCCGGCACCTACCACCACAGCATCGTGATGGGCTCGCTGGTGGAGTCGGCGGCCGAGGCGATCGGCGCCAACCCGCTGCTCGCGCGAAGCTGCGCGTACTATCACGACATCGGAAAGGGCCGGAACCCGGCCTACTTCGGCGAGAACCAGAAGGGCGAGAACGCGCACGACACGCTCGCGCCCGCGATGAGCGCGGTGATCATCAAGCGGCACGTCACCGAGGGGCTGGAGATGGCGCGTGAGTACAAGCTGCCGCGCCGCGTGGCCGACGCGATCCCCGAACACCACGGCACGCGGTTGGTGGGGTACTTCTTTCACAAGGCGCAAAAAGAGCTCGAGGGCCGTGACGACGCCAAGGCCATCGACGAGGCGCTCTTCCGCTACCCGGGACCCAAGCCGCAGTCGCGCGAAACGGCGCTGGTGATGATCGCCGACGCGTGTGAGGCGGCCAGTCGCTCGATGCCCGAGCCGACCACCGAGAAGCTGCGCACGTTGGTGCAGAAGATGATCAACGTGATCTTCAGCGAAGGTCAGCTCGACGAGTGTGAGCTGACGCTGAAGGATCTGCACCTGATGGGCGCGTCGTTCACCCGCACGCTCGAGGGGATTTACCACGCGCGGCCGCAGTACCCGGCGGGGGCGATCGGTGGGGGCAAGCCACCCGAGCGAGACGTGATGAAGCCGTTGTCGGTGGTGAAGTGAGGTCGAAACAACCCTGCCCACTGGCTGTCTCTCGACGCGGGGCAGAGGGCTGGCCGCTGTGAAAGTCCTCTGCACCTCACGAAGCGTGCACGCCAGACGCCTGACCGTTCTCGCCGGGTCTTTCGCCAGGACCCTGAAGCTCAAAGACGTCGAGCTGTCGCTCTCGCTCGTGAGAGACCCGGCGATCCGCAAGCTCAAGCGAGAGTACTTCGGCATCGCCGCCGCGACCGACGTGCTCTCGTTTCCGGCGGGCGACTTCCCCGGTGGAGGCCTGCGGCCGCTGGGTGACATCGTCATCTCGCTCGACACGGCTCGACGCGCGGTCAGAGAGCTGGGCTCCACGCTCGAGCGCGAGCTGGCGCTCTACCTGGCGCATGGTCTGCTTCACCTGCTCGGGCACGATCACCAGACCCCGAAAGCCGCCCGCAGGATGGAGCGGCTCGAGCGAAAGCTGCTCGGCCACGCGGGAATGTTGGCCCGCTCGGACGAGCTGTAGGCAACCCCCCACCCGGAAAGCGGCGTGCTATGCGGGCCGGCGCTTTCGCACGTAACGAGGAGCCTTCGTGACCGCA
>JAYTAT010000130.1:0-2104 GCA_043737315.1 Archangium sp. | reverse complement strand
CCATGGCGAACGCGCTGGGGTGGGATGTGCACGTGGTCGACTGGCGGCCAGCTCAGCTGACGGCAGCTCGGTTTCCCGGGGCGACGACTCACTTGCTTGCTTCCGACAGCTTGAAGGATCTGCCACTGGAGACAGCGTGTGCAGTGGTCGTGATGTCGCACCATCTCGTCTACGACGCGCGGGTGCTCGAGGCCGTGTTGAGGTCTTTGCTGCCTGCGTACATCGGGGTGCTTGGGCCGGGCAAACGCACTCGAGATCTGCTGGCGATGGTGCCGGGTGATTTTGACCTCGCGCGGCTTCATGCGCCCGTGGGCCTCGCGCTGGGGGGCGAGGGGCCTGCTTCCGTGGCGCTTTCGATTTTGTCCGAGGTTCATGCGGCGCTGCATGAGGCCAGCGGGGCACCGAGGAACGAGTTTTGAGCACACCAGGGCACTCCCAACGTGGAGAGGTACCTGTTCTACGAGGCGAAGGACGAGCTGTGAAAGTGCGCTATCTGCCCGGGAAGGACCGCCCATGAAGAAGACCGTCGAGAACCGTGTGAAGAAGCAGGTGGCGAAGAAGCCTGCGAAGAAGCCTTCTTCCAAGAAGAGCGCTCCGGCCAAACAGCGCAGGCCCCTTTCCCGGCGGGCGGCAACGGTGCACCCCAAGCTCACCTGGCTGCTCGAAAATCTGAAGCCCGGCCGCTACGCCGGTGGCCTGCTGCAGTTCTCGGCTCCGGGCACCCACGCAGACGAGCTGGGTCCGTGGTTGATGGGGCGTACCGATGGGCGCACCTCCATCGGCCGCACCGCCTTCGGAGAGCTGCTGATCTTTCGCGATCTCCGTGATCACGCCACCTCGCTGGGCATGGAAGACGCCGCGACCGCCTGTGACGTCGCGGCGATCGACATTCACTTCAAGCGCATGAAGATCCTCGCCACCTCGGCCGAGGAGTTCGTGGAGCTGCTCGACGACGCCGAGTGGCAGAAGGCCTTCCTGCGCAAGAAGCTCTACCTCGCCGCCAAAGTGCGCGTGGGTGACTGGGACAGACACGAATGTTTCGGCTTCGTGCCCGCACTCGCGCTGGGTGGCAGTGAGCAAGCCGCCTCGGTGGAGCGCGTCGACTGGCGCGTGTACCAGGCGTTGCTGCTCCAGATGTGAGGCGTTCAGCGCCTGCACCTCTCCACGACACTGGGCATCGACCGCTTCGGCATGCAGCCCGCGCCCGCGTCAATCGGGCTCGACGCACTGCGCCGACGGCACCCAGAATCAGGGTGACGACGAAGTCCTAGACAACGAGGCAGAGCGGGGCGAACTTCCCCGGCATGACCGCTCAAAAGCTGATCCTCGACTACGTCTTCGAGCACGAAGCGAAGATCCCGCAGCACGTCTACCTGACGCAGCCGACCGGTGGGGGCGCCGCCCGCGACTACACCTGGGCGCAGATCATGAACGAGGCGCGCCGCGTGGCAGCCCACCTCAGAACCATGGGGCTTTCACCCGGCGATCGCATCGGCATGCTCTCGAAGAATTGCGCTCACTTCTTCATCGGTGAGCTCGCCATCTGGCTGGGCGGCTTCACCACCGTCGCCATCTTTCCGACCGAAGGTGAAGCGACCATCCGCTTCGTGATGGAGCACAGCGAAGCGAAGGTGCTGCTGGTGGGCAAGCTCGACAATTACGCCGCCCAGGCACCCGGCGTGCCCGCGGGCGTGAAGCTCATCTCGCTGCCCATGGGACCCAAAGGCGTGGGCGAGAGCTGGGACGACATCGTCGCCAAGACCGCGCCCCTCGAAGGCAAGATCGACCGCGCGCCGACCGACCTGGCGATGATCATCTACACCTCGGGCTCGACGGGTCAGCCCAAGGGCGTGATGCACAGCTTCGAGCGCATCACCCGCGCGGCCGAGGGCATGCGCGATCGCATCGAGTTCAAGGCGGGCGACCGTGCGTTGTCGTACCTGCCGCTCGCGCACGTGTTCGAGCGCGCGTACATCGAGTGCGTCTCGATGCTGGTCGGCGGCGGGCAGATCTTCTTCGCCGAGTCGCTCGACACCTTCCTGGCCGACTTGAAGCGCGCGCGCCCCACCCTGTTCATCTCGGTGCCGCGGCTCTGGCTCAAGTT
>JAYTAT010000129.1:0-2108 GCA_043737315.1 Archangium sp. | reverse complement strand
GAAACTCCCACTCGGTCAGCTCGCTCTGCGCGAACGTCAGGTAGCTCGACACGTTTTCCAGCGCGATGCGGCGGCCCAAAAAGTCCTGCACCTGGTTCACCCGGGTGACGACGTGCCGAAGGGTCTCTTCGGTGAACGCGGTGGGCAGCAGGTCGTGCGAGTAGCGCCCGTGCGCGCGGCCCCAGCACAGATGATCCGAGACGATCGAAGGCTCAATGCGCTCGATGAGCGCCTTCCAATCCTTCAGGTACCGGGGGTCCAACGGCTCGGCGCTCCCGATGCCCAACGACACCCCGTGCAGCACCACGGGGCGATCCCTTCGCACCTTCTCGAGCACCGCGAGCGGCCTGCCGCCCACGCCCATGAAGTTCTCCGAGATCGCCTCGACCCAATCGACGGCCGGTGCTGACTCGAGGAACTCCCGGTAGTGCCTGGGCCGAAGCCCGACACCGAACCCGAGAGGTGCGGGTCGACTCATCGACTCACATCTTCTTCGTGTCAGCGGGGACCTTGCCACCCTTGGTCTTGCAGTCGGCGGCGCTCATGCTGATCCAGCCCTTGCCCTTGCACGCGTTTTGGCCGCCACAGTCGTGGCTCGCGTTGCCACAAGCGCCCTTGCCCTTGCACTCGTTGACGCCTTCACAGATGACCTGGGCGACTTCCTTCGCGTCCTTCGCCTTGACCGGCTTGTCGGCGGCCAGCGCGCTCAACGAGGCAACGGCAGACAGCAGGATCAGGCCCTTGGTGGTGTTCTTCATGTGCTGAAGCTCCTTCAACGATGTCGTGCCGCCCGGAAGGAGCGGCCACGTTGCGACCTGTACGCAGTGTCCTCAACTCTGGTTTCACCCGTCCAGTCCTCCCGTCATCCTACGCGGCCTGCGCCCCCGAATCTGGTGTCATCGCGTCACCCGTTTCACCCCCGCTATCGTCCCTCTCCGCCTGAGGGGGCGCTCGTGCTACGCGGCGCTCTCAATTCTTCAGGAGTTGGCATGACGCCCATCGAGAAACGAAACCTCATCGCGCAGTGGGCCTTCGACACGCGCCCGGTGCTGTTGCGGTTTCACCTCTGGCTGGAAGACGTCGAGGTCGAGCGCGCACAGCCTGAAGCCGTCTCTGCGCACACCTTCACACCCCGCGACATCGCGCGGTGCCTCGCCCTCACCTCGGCCGCCACGGCACTGGGCACCAAGCTCTTCGGCCAATTCGGCGAAGGCAAGGGGCTCGACAAGCAGGGCTACAACCAGGTGAAGAAGGCGGCCGACGCGGTGAGCGCCTACATGATGAGCGAGGGCCTCTGGCACCTCACCCGCTCGTTGCCCGAGAACCACGCGCTGATGGTGTGCCTGGGTGAAGGCCTGATGCCCAAGGCAGGCGAGACGCCCGAGATGGGCGCGAACCCCTTGCTCGGTTTCGGCCGCGTGTACGCCCGGCCCGAGGTGGCGCGCTTCGTCGACGAGCAGGTGCGACGGCTGCTCAACGACCCCAAACCCCGCTTTCAAGATTTCTACGCAGCGCTGCAGAAGAAGGGCATCACGGTGTGGGGCGCCGCGGTGGACACGCTCGAGAACACCTCGCGCTTCGCCGAGGGCAAAGACACCGGCGCGATGTGCGTGCTGCACCTGTTCGATTCGCCGCTGACCGTCACCCGCCCCTACGAGGCGTACTTCGGAAATCTCACGGTGCCCCGCGCGGTGGCGAGGGAAGCCGAACGCCGCTCGGTGATGCTCGACTGGGCCACCCCGCGCGCGCAGGTGCTCGACGTCATCCAGAGCACGTACCCGGGCATCAAGAGCCAGAACGTGCACGTGTGGACGCTGGCGGGAAAGAGCCGCGTCAAGCGCATGCACCGGCTGTGGGCCGAGTGGGAAAAGCTCGGCGTGCACCTGGTGGAAGACGGGTGGATCGCGCCGACGGGCATCGCCACCTTCAACGACTCGGGCACGTACGCGCCCACCTTCCTGGTGAAGTCGTGGGTCGACACGAAGGGCGAGACGCACGTGTTCTTGAGCGACGGTTACGCAGCCACCGCCGAGGCGATGCAGGCGGCCAGCTTGTCCGAGGTGCTCGACGTCGACTCGACCATGTCGGTGCTCTCGCCCACGTTCGAG
>JAYTAT010000128.1:0-2114 GCA_043737315.1 Archangium sp. | reverse complement strand
CTGGGTGGCACCGCGCAGTGCACCACGCCCATCACGGTCAACCCCAACGGCGACTTGTGGATCGAGCTGACGTGGGATCGCCCCAACGACATGGATCTCCACCTGCTCCACCCGAACGGGGGCTCGACCACCAGCATCTCGAGCTGGAACAACACCACCTGGGATTGCCACTTCCGCAGCCGCACGCCGACGTGGGGCGCCGGTGCGCAGGCAGACCCCAGCCTCGATCGCGACGACATCAGCGGTCGGGGCCCTGAGAACACCCGCATCAACACGCCCTCGCGTGCGTTCGCGTACACAGTGGGTGTGCACATGTACAGCTGGACAGCCTCGCCCAGCGCGGTGACCTCGACGCTCAAGGTCTATTGCGGTGGTCAGCTGATGACGACGCGCACCCGCTCGATGAACGTCACCAAAGACATGTGGGTGGTGGGCCGGGTCGACTTCAATGCCGGCACCCCCTGCCTCTACACCGACATCAACAGCATCGTGAGCGGCGTGCCCTGAAGCGGCGATGGTCTTCGCTACGTCGCTCGCGTTGATGGTGCTCGCCGCCGAACCCGACGAAGGCCGGGGGGCTCCGGGCATCAGCCCCGAGCAGGCCCAGTCGCTGCGCACCGAGACGCGTCTGCGCTTCGGGCTCGGTGGCGGCGTGATGTTCGGGTTGTCGAACTACACACCTGCGCTGGGCGTGGGCCTTTCGGCCGAGGTCGGCGCGGTGTTCAACGACCGGTTCTCGGTGTTCGCTCACGTCGGGCTGGGCACCATCTTAATCACGTACATCGGCTCGGCCGGCGTGAACGCGGAGTACGTGCTCAGTAATCACTTCTCGGTGGGCCTGGGCGCGGCGTTCTCTGTGTGGGGGCCGCTCTTCTTCGGCGGCTCAGGCTTCTATGGGCTGACGGCGCCGGTGCGGGTGAACTTTGCCCCGGTGGGCCGGGCTGCGCATGAGACCCGGCGCAGTGGGTTGTTGATTGGGTTGCAGGTGGCCCCCGGGGTCAGCTTGCAGCCGACCGATTACGCGCAGCTCAGTGCTCCAGTGGGGCCCGAAGCTGCGTTCTGGGCGAGCTTGAGCGTGGGTTTTGCCTGGTGGTGATCGCAGGGGTAGGGCGTTCGAATCATTTGTAGCCCTGGGCCTGCAGCGTGAAGAGCCTCGCGTAGCGGCCGCCCTTGTCGACCAGCTCGCGGTGAGTGCCCAGCTCGGTGAGCTTGCCGCCTTCGAGCACCGCGATGCGATCGGCCATGCGCACCGTGCTGAAGCGGTGGCTGATGATGATGGCGGTGCGATCTTTGGCCAGGGCGCGAAACCGCTCGAACAGCGCGACCTCGGCCTCCGCGTCGATGGCCGCGGTGGGCTCATCGAGGATGAGGATTTCAGCGTCTCGCATGAACGCGCGCGCGATGGCCAGCTTCTGCCACTGCCCACCCGACAGCTCGTGGCCCTTCTCGAACCAGCCGCCCAGCATCGTGTCGAACTGTTTGGGCAACGCTTCGATCACCCCCCGCGCGCCGCCGGCATCCGCTGCGACCTCGATCGCCGGCCGGTCTTCCACCTTCGCAGGGTGACCCAGGCCGATGTTCTCGGCTGCGCTGAACTGGTAGCGCACGAAGTCCTGAAAGACGGCCCCCACCCGCTCGCGGAGATCCTTCGCGTCGAGATCTCTGAGGTCGATGCCGCCGTACCGAATGGACCCCTCGGTGGGCTCATAGAGCCGCAGCAGCAGCTTGATGAGCGTCGACTTGCCCGCACCGTTCTCGCCGACGAGGGCCAGCTTCTCGCCGGGCTCGAGCCGCAGCGTGACGTCGCGCAGCGCCCAGTCAGCGCGGTGCTGGTACTTGAAGCTGACGTGGTCGAACTCGAGCAGGTGCGGCCCCGGGCCCAGCGTCTTCGCAGGTGAGATGCGCGCGGCCTCGGCGGTGGTGGGCAGGTCGAAGAAGCGCTGCAGGTTCGAGAGGAAGAGCGCATCTTCGTAGCTGCCAGCGACCGCGGTGAGCACCGCTTCGAACGCGGCTTGCCCCTGGCGGAAGACGCCCAGGTAGAGCACCAGGTCGCCCACGGTGATGGCGCCCTTCGACGCGCGGCCCGCCACCCAGAGGTAGCAGAAGTAGAACGA
>JAYTAT010000127.1:0-13009 GCA_043737315.1 Archangium sp. | reverse complement strand
CGGTCGACCGCGTGTCGGTGCCGCCCGCGAGCACCAGGAGCGGGGCCACGTCGCGGAGCCGGTCGTCGTTCCCGAGGGTGCCCGACGTCGCGAACTCGGTCTCGACGTGCACCTGAATGTCAGCGGGCTGGCCGCGCAGCGTGCCTTTGACGGCGAGATCGAAGTTCGTCCCGCGCGAGCAGGCACTGACCGTGAGCAACAACACCATCCATCCAAATGACTTCAAGCGCAGGCCGCCCGCACCGTCGCAAGCAGCTCGCCCGAATCGACCAACGCCGCCACGGCCGAGATGTCTTTGTGCAATTCGCGGTCGACGTCCATGTGGGAGACGCGCGAACGGATGAGGTCGTGCGCCGCTTTGACGCCCCGGCCCGGGAGGGTCTTCTGGGGGTCGCGGAAATCGAGTGCCTGCGCCGCGACCAGCAGCTCGATCGCCACCACGTACCGCGCGTGCTCCGCCACCTGCCGGGCCTTGAGCGCTGCCGTCATGCCCATCGAGACGTGATCTTCGCGCCCCGCGGACGAGGGGATCGAGTCGACCGAAGCGGGGTGGCACAGAATTCGTGATTCGGCGACCAGCGCCGCCGCGGTGACTTGCGCGATCATGAAGCCCGAGTTGAGGCCCGAGTTCCGCGCGAGGAAAGGAGGCAGGCCCGAGAGCGCCGGGTTCACCATCTGCTCCACGCGCCGCTCGCTGATCGACTCGAGCTGGGTGAGCGCCATCGCCACCACGTCGAGCGCGAAGCTGATCGGCTGACCGTGAAAGTTGCCTGCCGAGACGATCTCTCCGGTCGCCGCGAACACCAGCGGGTTGTCGGTGCCCGCGTTCACCTCGACCTCGAGGATCTTCCGGGCGAAGGAGAGCCCTTCGCGCGCCGCTCCGTGCACCTGGGGAATGCAGCGCATCGAATACGGGTCCTGCACCTTGGCGCAGTCGGCGTGCGTCTCGACCAGCGCTGAATCCTGAAGCAGCGAGCGCATGTGAGCGCTCACCGTGCCGTGGCCGGGGTGAGGCCGCACGGCGTGCACCGCTTCGAGGAAGGGCTGATGTGAGCCCAGCATGCCCTCGATGGTCATCGCGCCGGAGACGTCGAACAACTCGGCGAGCTCCTCAGCCTGCAGCAGCGTGGGCACGCCCACCGCGCACATCGCCTGGGTGCCGTTGACCAGGGTGAGGCCTTCTTTCGCTTCCAGCACGACCGGCTCGAGGCCCGCTTCTCGAAGCGCATCGCGGCCCGGCATGCGCACGCCGTCGAAGAACGCTTCACCCTCGCCGATGATCACCAACGCCAGGTGCGCCAGCGGAGCGAGATCGCCCGACGCGCCCACCGAGCCGCGCTCGGGAACGACCGGGGTCACGCCGCGGTTGAGCATCTCGACCGCCAGCCGCAGCGTCGAGGGCCGTACGCCCGAGAAGCCCTTCGCCAGGACGTTGCAACGCAGCAAGAGCAGCCCACGCGCTTCGGGAATCGAGAGCGGCTGACCCACGCCGGCCGCGTGGCTGACGATCAGGTTGCGCTGCAGGGTCTGCAGATCTTTCTTCTCGATGCGCACCTCGGCCAGCGTGCCGAAGCCGGTGTTGATGCCGTACGACGCCTGGTCACCCGCGGCGACCTGGTCGACCAGCGCGCGCGCTTTGGCGACACGATCAAGAGAGTCCGCGGTGAGCTCGACGGGGCGATTGCGCGCGGCCACGTCGCGGATGTCGGAGAGCGAAAGCGTGTTTCCATCGAGCGGCAATGGGGATGTCATGACCTCTGGCTATCCACCACGGCACCCGGCTTCGCAAGAGGCTCGCGTGACGCGTCGCGACAAAGTAAGGGGGTGCTCCCCCTATGTTGATTGTTCAGAAGTACGGCGGCACGTCGGTCGGTGACGTGGAACGCATCAAGAACGTGGCGAAGAGGGCCATCGCGGCCAAGAAGGCAGGTCACCAGGTCGTGGTGGTCGTCTCGGCGATGAGCGGCGAGACCAATCGCCTGCTCAAGCTGGTGCACGGCATCACGGAGCGGCCCAACGAGCGCGAGCAAGACGTGGTGATCGCCACCGGCGAGCAGGTGACCATCGGCCTCGTGTCGATCGCCATCGAGTCGCAGGGCGGAAAGGCCCGCAGCTTCATGGGCCACCAGTGCCGCATCGTCACCGACAGCACCTTCAGCAAGGCGCGCATCAAGCGCATCGACGCCGAGGGCATCTTCGAGGCCCTCAAGAAGGGCGAGATCGCGGTGATCGCCGGCTTTCAGGGCGTGGATGAAGAAGGCAACACCACCACGCTGGGCCGCGGCGGCAGCGACACCACCGCAGTGGCCATCGCCGCGGCGATCAAGGCCGATGCGTGCGAGATCTACACCGACGTCGACGGCGTCTACACGACCGATCCGAACATCGCGCCGCGGGCCAGGAAGCTCGATCGCATCAGCTACGAAGAGATGCTCGAGCTCGCTTCGGTGGGCGCGAAGGTGCTGCAGATTCGTTCGGTCGAGATCGCGATGAAGTTCAAGGTGCCGCTCTGGGTGAAGTCGTCGTTCAGCGACGATCCCGGCACGCTGGTCTGTGAGGAGGATGCAACAATGGAAGACATTCTGGTCAGTGGCGTGGCGCTGGATCGCAACGAAGCCCGCGTCTCGGTACGTGACGTGCCTGACAAGCCGGGCATGGCCGCCAAGATCTTCGGCGCCCTCGACGAGCGGGCCATCAGCGTCGATCTGATCGTCCAGAACACGCCGGTGAAGGGGAAGACCGATCTCACCTTCACCGTGGGCAAGGCCGACCTCATCAAGACGCAAGACGTGATGAAGAAGCTGGTCAAGGCGATCAAGGCCGGGCCCATCGAGGTCGACGATCAGTGCGCGAAGATCTCCATCGTCGGGGTGGGCATGCGCACGCACTCTGGCGTGGCAGCGCGCATGTTCAAGACGCTCTCGGCCGAGGGCGTGAACATTCTGGCCATCTCCACCTCTGAAATCCGCGTGTCATGCCTCATTCCAGGCAAGTACGCAGAGCTCGCGGTGCGGGCGCTGCACACGGAATTCGGTCTCGACACCAAGGCATGAGCCGGCCGCGGGCGATCGCGGTCGTGTTGGCCCTGGCGGGGCTGCTCGGTCTCGCCTTCGCATGGCGCAGGCCCGTCAGCGCGCCTTCGCTCGATTGCCCTGATGGGGGCCCGGTTCAACTCTCGCCAGACGGCGTGGCCAGCTGTCAGCCGGGGGCGCCCCTGCCGGCCGGGCAGGCGCTCACCCTTCATCAAAAGTTCGACTGCAACACCGCCACCGAGGCCGACTTCGCCCTCGTGACGGGGGTCGGTCCCTCGCTGGCCCAGGGGCTGGTGGCCGCCCGGGGTGGCGGCTTTGGGCGCTGGGAAGAAATCGACGCCGTCGCTGGGGTCGGCGAAACCCGCCTGAATGCGCTGAAGGCCGCGTGTGAGATCCGAGTGATGGACGCGGGGGTGTGGTAGAAACCGCGCGTGCTCATCTCGTGCGAGAAGTGCTCCACGACGTATGTCCTTGACGATGCGCTGATCCCACCACAGGGGGCTCCAGTTCAGTGCACCCGGTGTGGTCACGTCTTTACCGCTCGGCTGACCGCCGCTGAGCCGGCTCCGCCTCCTCCGCGAGCGCCCGCGGGCATGGGCAGCACCACCATGATGTTCGGGAGCCCTCCCGCGCCTCCGCCCCCCGCGAAGAACCAGACGATGATGTTTGGTACGCCCGGCCCGAACGCCGCGCCCCCGCCGGCCGCACCGCAAGCACCTCCGAGCGCTCGCAGCACCATGATGTTCGGCACGCCGGCCTCGAACGCCGCGCCGCCACCGCCGGCCGCGCCTCCGCTGGCCTCGAAGGCCACCATGGTGTTCGGTGCGCCCCCGACGGCCCCCGCCGCGGCCGCGAAGAACCAGACGATGATGTTCGGTACGCCTGCCTCGAACGCCGCCAGCGCTTCGCCCCCACCGGCTGCGCCCAACGCCAAGCAGACCATGGTGTTCGGCGTTTCCCCGGTCGCTCCGCCCCCGGCGGCCAAGCAGACGATGGTCTTCGGCACGGCGGCTTCGAATGCTGCCGCAGCGAACGCTGCCGCGGCCCCCGCCTCGGCGTCGAAGCAGACGATGGTGTTCGGCGCACCGCCCCCGGCGCCCGCAGCTTCGAAGAACCAGACGATGATGTTCGGTACGCCGGCTTCGAACGCGGTCTCGGTGTCGGCGGAAGAGACCCTGATGGACGTGCCCGGCCAGTCGTCGCGCACGGTGCTGTTCGGCCAGGTTCCTGCCGAGCAGGAGCCCGAAGCCCCGGCCCCCGCGAAGAATCAGACGATGATGTTCGGCCGCCCGGCCGCGATCCCCAAGGTGACCCCGGGCGTGGTGGAGCTTGCGGGTATGTCGGCCAACGAAGGCGCTCCCAACGAGAGCACCGTTCGCGTCGACGTCGCGCAGGTGATCGAGGAGGACGGTGAAGATCCCGCGCCCGAAGTGCCCCGCCACGATCGCACCCAGCGCTTCGCGATGACCGAGACCGGCGGGCTGACGCCTCCTGAAGGTCAGAACCCGGTTCAAGATCGCCACAACCGCACCCAGCTCTTCGCGATGTCCACCTCGCTGGATCGTACGCTGCCCCTCGCCGAACCCGCGTCGGAAGACGAGGGTTCCAGCTCGGTGGTGGTGGGCGACACCACGCTGCCTCCTGGTGCGATGCCTCCGTTCGGCGGCACGCCGCGCGCGAGCAGCACCGACCTCAACCCCACGGTGCCGCCCGATGCGATCGTCGTCGATCCGCCCGGCGTCTCGCTGCTCCACGACCCGGCGAACATGACGCCGCCCGAAGCGCAGCCCGAGGCCGAATCGCCCGTGGCCACCACGTTGCCGAATCTTCCCATGCTGCGGGAGCGGCCCATGGCACCCCTTTCACTCGAGCTGCCGCCCGAGCCGATGGGCTCGCCTCAAGATCTGCGTGTTTCCCCTCAGCAGACCCAGCAGGCAGCCAATGAAGACGCGGCGGCCCTGCGCGCGGCGCGTGGTGGTGGGGCCGGGCGCGCGGTCGTGGTCATTCTGATCATCGTGGCGGTCGCGCTCGCCTTCGTGCTCGTGTACCGGCTCTTCGGCCGCGACCTGCTGGGCAGCGCGGTTCCCGTCGGGGCGATTCAGACCACCGAGCAGGCGCTGGCGACGTTGCGGCTGGATGACCAGGACTCGCAGGAGAAGGCATTGGCGCAGCTCACCTCGGTGCTGGCCGCACATCCCGGGCTGCCTGAAACGCAGGGTGCGCTGGTGATCGCCATGGCGCTGCGGCTCGATGACGTTCAGGGCGAAGTCACCCGTGCGGCGGGTCAGTTGCGATCGCTCAAGTCGAACGGGGGGCCTGCGGCAGACATCGCGAAGCTCGAGGCGAAGATCGCTCAGAGCGAGGCTTCTGCCAAAGAACTCAAGACGCGGCTCGAGGCGGGCGTGGCCGCGCTCCAGCGCCTGACGCCGAACGTCGAGGCGGGTACGGCTGCGCACCTGGCGATGATTCGCGCCGATGGGCTTGCGCGCGGCGTGCTGGGTGATGCCGAGGCGCTCACCCGGCCGGTCGCCTACCAGCAGCGCACCGCGACGCGGGATGACTGGGTCGATCTGATCGAGCCTGAGTACGCGCTCAACGGGGGCTCGTCGGTCGACGAGGCGATAGCGCAGCTGGTGGCGCTCAAGGCCCGCGGTTCGAACAGCACCTTCTTGCGGCCCTATGTGTTGCTGGCCCGGCTGCAGCTGAAGAAGGGCGAGTCGCAGGCCGCTCGCGAAGAGCTGGAGCAGGTCACCACCATGAACTCGCGTCACGAGATCGCGCGCGAGATGTTGGCCTCCATCGCCAGGTAGTTCCCTGCCCCCTAGAAGGAAAGAGGGGACGCTTATCTCTGAGCCAGCTCAGCCTCGATCGGCAGCAAGGTCGCAAACCCTGCGAACAGCTCAGCCGTCAACCGCGGCTTCGAGCCCGGCGCCTCCGTCCGCAACCAGTCGTTGAGCCGCTTCCCCGACCTGGTTCGCATCTGGGTCGGCGCATTCAAGTTCATCCGGTACCGCACGACGCCGCGAGCAACGCGGTGAATGACGAGCACCGTGCCATCGGCCTCGACGTCTTCCACCACGCCGATGTGCGTCAGCCCGTCGTTGGCCTGCCCATCGCGGTTCTGGTCGTAGGTTTCCTTGAAGAAGACCAGGTCACCCGGCAGCGGCCGGCCGCCTTCGAAGATCCGCCCGTGGCGCGAAGCGAAGCGCCACATCGCGGTCACGCCGTTGTCGCCAGGCTCGGCCTCGGTGAGCAGGTCGACGCCCAGCGGCTCGTAGACGGCTTTGACGAAGCTGGTGCAGTCGTCGCCGTAGCGCTTGCCGCCCACCACCACGCGGTTCTTCCCGACCAAACCCTGTGCAGTGCCGACGGCCGTCGCGCGCGCACCAGCGGCCACCCCGATCGGTGCGACTGGGTGCTCTGCGGCCACGGGGATCTCGCGTGTCGATGCAGGCCGGGCGAAAGGCTCATAACGCTCGACGAACAGGTGCCTGCCTCCGACGGGCGCACCGGTCGCGCAGCCGGTGCCGACGAGAGCGAACGCCGCGCTGAGCAGGAGAGAGCGCATGACGCACAGCCTCGCCCAGCCCGGGTCGAGGTCAAATAAGGGTCACGCATCGGTGGTAAGGGCACCCCGTGCGTCCATTCCTGGTTCTTCTGTTGTTCCTGGCCGGTTGCCGCGACAGCGCCTTTCAAACGGCCACGCGCCTCAACACGCTCGACGGGTGGAAACGTTTCATCGCCGACAACCCGAAGGACGATGGCGTCGATGCCGCCCAGCAGCGCATCGAGGAGCTCGCTTTCGCCGACGCCCAGGCCGCGCACACGGTGGTGGCTTACAAACGCTTCCTCGAGGAATACCCCGAGGCTGAGAAGGCGCCGACGGTGCGCAAGCTGCTCGAGTCGATCCGGTTCAACGCCGCGATGGAGCGCAACAACGCCCACGCCCTGCGGCAGTTCCTGCGCGATCACCCCGATGGAGCGCACCGGGAAGAAGTCGACACGAAGCTCTCGAAGCTCGAGTTGGAAGAGCTGGTCTCTTCGGAAGATCCAAAGGCGCTCGAGACGCTGGTGCGCAAGCACCCCGAAGATCCCCGGGTCGAGCAGGCGAACACCAGGATTGATGACGCGACCTGGGCCGAGGCGCGCAGTGCGCAGGCGCTCTACAACTACCTGCGCGACTTCCCGGCGGGGCGGCACCGCGATGAGACGCGCAAGAAGCTGCTCTCGCTGCAGCTCGACGGGCTTCTGGTCTCGGGAGCGCTCGATCAGGCGCGGGTGATCGCCGCCAAGGCGCCGCTCGCGAAGGAGCTCCCCGATCTTCTCTCGCGGCTCACCCGGGCAGAGCAGGTGGCGGTGCTGCAGCGCTCGAAGGATGAGCGCGTGGCGCAGGTGTTCGCGGGGCAGTCGTTGCGCTCGCTCGATGATCTCTTCAAGTCGTTCGCCGCGCGAGATGCACTGGAGCGTTGGCAGGCGGCTGAAGAAGCCGGATCGCAGGTCAGCGTGCTGGCGATCGATCCGCTCCTCGAGCAGATTCGCAGCGCGCGGTCGTCGCTGGTGCGTCAGCGCGCCTTCGAGAGCCTGGGCCGGGTGTTGCGATCGTTGCCCCGCGCGGTCGCCGAGTACGAAGTGGCCACCCGGGTCGAGGCGCTGCAGGCGCAGGCCAGCGATGCCCAACTGGTGTTGACGCTCGCGGTGCTGCTCGATCTCACAGGTCAGCTGGAACGTGCCTCGACCGAATACCAACGCATGTGGGACGCGGCGAACCCTGATCCGCTCGTGCTGCGTCGCTGGTCGGACATCCGGCGCGAGCGACGGCAGTTCTTTTCGTCAGCGGTGGTGGCGCGTCAGCTCTCTGCATGGGCCAGGGGCGTGGCCGACGCGGCGATCGAGCCCGGGCCCCTCTCAGCGCTGGCCGCGAGCCGTGAGCTGTGTGGCGCTTTGGACATGGCTCGTTTCGCGGAGCAGATCATCGAAGGCGCCTCGAAAGAAAAGACCGATTTCCCCGACGACATCGCGGCTTTTTTAGTGCGTGCGCGTGAGGCGCGGCGGTTGACCGAGGCCAAGCTGCGGGATGCAGAGCTTCAGTTGTTGGCGGTCGACGCCAACGCGCGGCGGTGTGAGGACGCCGCGGTCACGGAGCGGCTGAAAGAAGGCGAACTGCGCCGCATTGCTTCGCTCGGTGCGCTCAAGCAGAAGCCGCCGCGTGAGCTGCCGCTGATTTTGGAGATCGTCAGAGAACGTGACCCGTCACTTCGGGTTCGCGAAGCCGCAAAGTGAACACGGGCAGCCGCTCCTCTCTCCCTTCTTTGGCTCGGAAAAAGAGTTCTGTTCGTTCTCTGGGCTCGGCTCGCCAGGGTGCTCTCTGCGCGGGGCCGAGCGGCCTCGGAGGAAGCGATCTTAATTACAGAAACAGCTGCACCGGGTGCATGCAGCCGATGTTCCTGAACAGGTGACGTCGCTCACACCGCAAACCGGAAACCCGCCCCCAGCGCTGCAGCCATTGTCGCCACTGCAATTCGCCGTGTTTCTCGGTGGCCCGGTGTACGTTTGACCACTGCAGGAAGTGGTGCTCGACTGGAAACCATCTGCAGGGCACAAATCGCTCGCGCCGTTGCAGACCTCGCTGACGTCACAATTGCTGACCGCGTCGCGGCACACGGTGCCTGAGTTCGCGATGCGGGCGGGGCAGGTCACCCCGCCGGTGCAGACGTCATCGGCATCGCAAGCGGCCGCTCCCTTCAGGCTGCATACGGTGCCGGGCGCAAGAACCTGGTCGCCAGGGCAGCCCGGGCTGACCCCGTTGCATCGTTCAATCCCATCGCACGGCCCCACAGCGCCTCTGCAAACCGTGGTGGTACCCGCCAGCGAATCGCCGGGGCACGCTGCGGCCGAGCCCGAGCAGTTCTCCGCCACATCGCAGATCCCATTTTGTGGGCGGCACCCGATCGATGAGGGCAGAAAACCATCCGCGGGGCATGCGGCTGATGACCCGGTGCAACTCTCGGCGGTATCGCAGACGCCCGCAGACCCGCGGCACACCACCGCACCCACGAAGGCGTCTGTCGGGCACTGCACCGCCGAACCGGTGCAGAACTCAGCGACGTCGCAAGTACCAGCCGAAGGGCGGCAGTTGGTGCTGGAGGGCGCGAGCGCGTTGGCAGGGCATTGCGCGCTGCTGCCGGTGCAGTTCTCGGCGGGGTCGCAATTCCCACCCGATGCCCGGCATACCGTCGAGGCAGGCAACAGCAACTCACCCGGACACACGTCGGAAGATCCGGTGCAGCGCTGTTCGACGTCGCATTGTCCGGTCGACGCGCGGCAGACGGTGGTCGCCGGCTGCAACGCATCAGGGCACGCGGCCGAGGTTCCATTGCACGTGTCGGCGAGGTCGCAGCCACCGGTGCTGGCGCGGCACTGCGTGCCTCCCGATCTCAAGAGGTCAGCCGGGCACACCGAACCCGAGCCCGTACACGACTCTGCGGGATCGCAGAGCCCAGTCGACGCGCGGCAGACAGTGCTGGTGGGGGCTAGCGAGTCAGACGGGCAGCCCGCCGAGGTGCCGTCACACTGCTCAGCGGGGTCGCAGGCGCCGTTCGACGCGCGACAGACGGTGTTCACCGCCTCGAGCACATCGGGGCATTCGAAGGCGATCCCGTCGCAGAAGTCGGGCACATCACACGTGCCCACCGCTGCGCGGCACTGAAACGAATTGTCGCGTTTCGCATCGGCTGGGCAAAAGCCTTCGGGGCTGCACATCTCGGGGAGATCGCAGGCGCCGGCTGCAGCGCGGCACTCGGTGTTCGGCGTGCACGTACCTCCGCCACCTCCGGCAGCACCGCCTCCCGTGCCGGCATCTGAAGAGCCCGCGTCGGGCGCACCGCCACCACCCATCGCACCACCGCCAGTCCCGCCGCCGATGGAACCACCGCCACCACCCGCACTGCCCGAATCAATCGAGCCGGCGGCAACACAGTACTGAGTGTCTTCGTTGCAAACCGTGCCGGCCAGACACTGGTCGAAACAGCTGCGTTCACGAGTCGGCGGAGAACAAGCCACCACCGTGAACAACACCACGACCACCCCCAGGCGGTTTGTCATCGCTCATCCTTACGCCAAGAGACGTCAGGGCCGCTACTGCCCCGCGATGTACGGAGCCGACGAGAAAAACAGCCGGCACACCAACAACGCGCCGACGGGCCCCGCGAAGTCAGCCACCAGACACGCCGCCAGCGTGTGCCGCAGCGCCTTGACCTGCACCGCGCCGAAGTAGAGCGCGAGCACATAGAAGGTGGTCTCCGTGCTGCCATTGAGCACCGAGAGCAGGTAGCCGACGAATGAGTCGGGGCCGTAGGCCTTGAGGCCTTCGCCCATCACCCCCAGCGCGCCACTTCCCGAGAGCGGGCGGATGAGGGCCATCGGCAACGCCTCGGGGGGAAACCCAATCGGGGCCACGAGGGGCGAGAGCACGCTGACCAGAAATTCCAATGCACCTGAAGCGCGGAACATGCCGATCGACACCAGCACGCCGACGAGAAATGGAATGATCGACACCACGGTCTGAAAGCCATCCTTCGCCGCGGCGATGAAGGCTTCGTAGACCTTCACCTGGCGGCCGAAGCCGAGCGTCACGATGGTGAGGATCAGCAATGGCAGCAGCCAGTCAGACAGGATCCCACGGGTGAGATCGAAGGTGCTTTCCGAAGCGGGTGACTTCATCACGTGGCTGACCAGCGCAAACACCACGGTCGCGCCGATCGCCGCTGCGACCAGCTGACGCCACAACGGTGTCCTGGGAGCCACCGCGGCGAGCGCCTCTGCCTTCTCGAGCGCGGTGGCATCGGGGGCCTTGAGCTTCGAGGCGTCGATCTCCACCGCTTCATACCGATCCATCGAGAACAGCTTCCGGCGCTCGAGCAGCTTGCAGGCGAGCACGGCGAAGAAGGTGCTGAACGATGCGGCCAACAAGGTGGGCACGATGATCCCGGCGGGATCTTTCGAGCCGACCGACGCGCGCACGCTGATCACCGTGAGGGGCAGGGCGATGCACGAGGTGTTGATGGCGAGGAACAAGGCCATCGAGTTGGTCGCCACGCCTTTTTGCTGGTTGAGCTTGTCGAGCTCCTGCATGGCCTTGAGACCGAAGGGGGTCGCGGCGTTGCCAAGGCCCAGCACGTTGGCGGCGAGGTTCAGAATCATCGCGCCCATCGCGGGATGATCGGGCGGCACTTCGGGAAACAGCCGGCTCATCACCGGCCGCAGAAAGTTCGCCAGAGACCGCAGCAGCCCGGCTTCGCGCAGCACGCCGACCAGCCCCAGCCACAGGGTCATCTGCCCGATGAGGCCGATGGCCAACTCGACGGCCGACTTGGCGGACATCACGGTGGCCTGGGTGAGCTTTGGCATGGTGCCGTTGAAGGCTGCCGTCAGCACCGAGACCACGATCAAGACCAGAAAAACCCAATTCACGATGGCGTGCATCCCACGGCAGCCGCGCGAAAAGACCAGTTTTCTGACACCCTGCAGGCATGGCGGATTTCCCCTCGGAGGCGTGGTGCCAGATGGCGATCCGCCGGCTGAACGAGGATCCCGAGGCGGCAGGTGCTGCCCAGGGGTGGGACGGTGATTTCGGAGTGGTGATCGATCGGGAGGGCGGCCCGCTTGGCATCGCGGTGGGTGCTCCGGTGAACGGCAAGCTGCCCGAACCGCGATTTCTATCAGCAGAAGCGGTCGAGGCCTCCAACCCCCGATTTTTTGCGAGGGCCACTCAGGCAGATTGGTGGGCTTTGATTGAGGGGGGGCTGGATCCCATCGCGGCCATCGTGCAGAAGCGGCTCATCGCGCGGGGTGATCTGACGCCCGTGATCGCGCGATTGCAGTACCGCGGGCTGGCAGAACGCTGGCTCGAACGGATTCGAGAGCCGTAACCTGGGGGATGCCATGGGCATTGCAAAGAAGCTGAAGCTGCGCGCGTTGGGTTTTGGGCAGAAGGCCATGGAGCGCCTGTTCTCAGACGAGAAGCGCGCCCAGAAGGTGGTCGAGGCGATCGGCAAGGCGCAGCAGGCCAAGAAGAGCATCGACTTCACGCAGCGAATGGTGATGCACCAGCTCAACTTCGCCACCAAGCAAGACTTCAAGGACCTCGGGCGGCAGTTGTCGGGGCTCAAGAAGCGCCTGCGTTCTCTCGACGAGAAAGTTCAGTCTCTTTGAGTCAGCTCTGGCGTTTGGCTTCGTCCTTGACTGCCTCAGAACTGCGTGGCACTTACCGCGCGTCTTCAGGGCACATAGCTCAGCGGTAGAGCATCGCCTTCACACGGCGGGGGTCCCAGGTTCGAAACCTGGTGTGCCCACAGAAGCGCAGCACTTGAACCCCTCGGGCAACCGGGGGGTTTTTTATTTCAGCCTGACGGGGGAAACCCCTTATTGCCCTGAGCGGCCGTTACACTCCGTCTCGTGAGCCCGCTCGTCCTCGCGCTGGTGGTGATGCAGAGCGCCGTCTATTCATGGACGGACAAGTCGGGCCTAGAGCACTTCACCGACGATCTCACTTCGATCCCCCGCGGGGTGAAGGTTCGAACGACCGACGGGGAAGTGATTTCCCGCATCGACAGCGATGTCACCCGGAACCCCCGACCCACTGTCGCGCCGCCTGCCGCCCAGCCCGCGGTCCCCACCACCTCTGAGCAGGCCTGGCGTCAGCTCTTCCGCACGGCGCGCAACCGGGTCAGCGAGCTCGAAGAAGAGATCGAGGCAGACCGCAAGAAGGTCGAAGAGGTCAACGGGCTTCCCGTGCAAACGGGTTTCATCTGCAACACCGGGTTCTACAATCAGCCCATCGTCACCATGGGAGCGGTGGTGGTGAATGGTCAGCCGCTGCCCGGGCTGGGCGTCAGCGCCACGGTGACCGGTGCGACCGTCATCAATCACCCGGTGCCGCTCTACGCCTCGCCCTGTTTCTTCTCGTTCAACCCAGAGTT
>JAYTAT010000126.1:0-5379 GCA_043737315.1 Archangium sp. | reverse complement strand
TCACCGTGCCCCGGGCGCTGGGCCGGGTGTACGAGGGTGAGAGCGAGCTGGGCAGCTTCCTCGCCGATTCGCTGCGCGCCATGTCGAAGACCGACATCGCCTTGATGAACCCGGGCGGCCTGCGGGCGGATCTCAAGGAGGGCCCGCTCACCTACGGCACCGTCTACGAGGTGGTGCCCTTCGACAACGCGGTGGCGATTCTCGATCTCACCGGCGAACAGCTCGATCGCCTGCTCACCGCGGCCTACGGCTCGAAGAAGGGCGTCTTCCAGGTCTCGGGCCTCGAGGTGAAGTTGAGCCGCTGCGTGGTGCCCGATCGCCTGCGCGGTTTTTCGCTGCCCGGTGGCAAGAAGATCGACCCCAACAAGAAGTACAAGGTCGCTTTGCCCGACTTCCTCGCGCGCGGCGGTGACGGGTTGGCCCCCGTGCTGGCGACCATCGATCCGTCACAGGTCGACCTCGCAGAGAACAAGGGCAGCAACCTGCGCGACGATCTGATCGCCTGGTGGCAGACGAAGAAGGAAACCTTCAAGCCGCCCAGGACCGGCCGGGTCACGTTCGTCGACTCGGGCGAGACCTGCAGCACCGCGACCCGCACCGACACGGGCGCGACGGTGCCCTGACCTTGGGTGGCGGTACCTCACATGACAATATGTGACAGGGTACTTTTCAAACCCTCGACATCTGGTTAAGAAATCGATCTGGGGCCGATTTTCCGGGCTCTGAGGAGATTCCAGGTGCTCTACAAAATCACGCCGCTGCTCACCCCGGTCGATGCGAAGAAGCCGGCGACCGATCCCGACGCACCGCCCAAAGAAGCCCGGAAACGCCGCAGGTCGGCCGTCTTCGATGGCGAAGGCAATGAGGTGCTCATCACCATGATGTGCCTGAAGTGCCGGCAGATGAAGCCGCTGGGCATGTTCGGTCTGCGCAAGATGGCCGACGGAGCGATCCGCAATCAGCCCTGGTGCCGCACCTGCCGCTCGGGCGCGGGTAGCGCGAAGAAGAAGAACGAAGAGCTCGAGCAAGTCGCCGAGGCGAAGGTGGTGGAACTCGCGCCCGCTGTTGCCGTACGCCGCGAACCGATGAGCCCGCTCGAAGAGCTGATGGCGGGCCCCTCGCTGGTCTGAGCTTTTTCACAAAGGCTGCAGAAACACCGAAGCCCCGCCTCCGTGAGGAAGCGGGGCTTCAGTATTTTTAAAACCTGCTGCGTAGTGGAGGTGAACGGGATCGAACCGATGACCTTCGCATTGCGAACGCGACGCTCTCCCAACTGAGCTACACCCCCATGATGCAGGGCCCCGACGTCGCAGCGGGCGGGCGGCTGACTACGTGTTCCAGGGCCCACCTGTCAAGGATCAGAATTACGACGTTTAGACATTTGACGCGGACGGTCGCAGGTGCAAAAAACCCCGACCTTTCTGATGCCTCTCGTGACGAAGACTTTGAGCCCGGCCGAGCTCGCAAAACTGGAGCACGCCTTCGCGACTGATCCTGGATCAGAGGCTTACAAGCCTCTGGCCGAGGCGTATCTCGGCATGGGCCGATTCATGGAGGCGATGGTCGTTTGTAAGAAGGGCGTCAAAGCCCACCCATCGGTCCCTGACCCCCGTGTGCTGCTTGCCCGCGTTTACGCAGAGCAGGGCAAAGACAAGAAGGCCGTCGAAGAATTGACCTTCGCCCTTCAGGTCTCGCCGACCGACAAGGTCGCGCTGCGCATGATGGGCTCGTTGCAGATCAAGGGCGGCGACGCCGTGGTCGGCAAAGAGAACCTGCTCAAGGCGTGGACCTCTGACGGCGCCGATGCCGAGACCATCGACCTGATGGAAAAGAACGGTGTCGCCGTTCCCAGGCCTGCGGCGCCTGCTCCCGTCGCGCCGCCGCCCGTGCTCGCGCCCGTCGCCCACGTTCAGGTCGAACAAGAGTCCGTGGTGCTCGGCGACGACGCGCCCCGGGCTCCGGCGCAGAAAAGGGCGGCCCCGGCTCAGCGGCCTGCCCCGCGTCCGCCACCGTCCCGCCGTTCGAACGCGGGAGAGCGCTCCAGCACCGGCGAGATGAGCGGCGAGTTCAGCCAGGGTTCCGAAAACTCCGAGCTGTCCAGCACCGATGTTCGCCGCCCCAGCAAACGCAGCAATGGTCAAAAGGCCCTCTTCTTTCTGCTCTTGTTCGTGGTGCCCGTCAGCGGCGCGGCCTACTGGGGTTGGGGCCAATACCGCGGCAATCGCATCCGCGAGGCGAAGGCGGCCAATACCGAAGCCGCCAAGCTGCTCAAGAGCGACACTTTCAAGGGCTATGAAGAGGCGATCCCCAAGGCGCAGTTCGCGTTGGATCTGAACGCTGACTCCGACACCGTCATGTACGCGCGGGGCTTGCTGGCGTACGCGTACACGATTCGGTGGGGCGAACACCTGCACGAAGAGTCGAACCGCGAGAATGCGGAGAAGAACATTCAGGCAGGGCTCGCCCTGAAGGAGAACTCGGCCTACCTGCACGCGGCTGAGGCGATGTTCGACTTCTACAGCGGCAAGACGGCCGACGGCCTGACCGCCATCGAAGAGCGCATCAAGACGGCCGAGGCCAACAAGAAGAACGTCTCGATTTACTACCTGACGCGCGGCATTTTGCAGATGAACAACGGTGACCTCGAGGCGGCCAAGGAGTCGCTCGAGCATGCCCAGGCCATCGCCAGCGACGATCCCCGCATCTACATCGCGCTCGGCAACCTCCACCGCCGGCGTGGCAACGATGCGAGCGCGCTGGCTGCCTTCAACGTGGCCCTTGATCGCACCCGGAAGTCGCATCCTGAAGGGTTGCTCGGCACGGCAAACCTGATCCTCGATCAGGCCGAGCCACAGAAGGGGTACTGCGTGGCCGCCACCTATGTGAAGGCGCTGCAGGGCATGGCTGATACGGCTGCACCTCGTCAACTGGCGACCAACGCCTTCGTGCGCGCGCTCCTGATCAGCCGCGTGGCCCGCGATATTCCGCTCTACAGCGACAAGGCCTTCCAGAAAGAACTCGAAGACTGCACCGGCGTGAAGCCCGACGCGGCGCAGGTGGCCAAAGACGTGGATGCCGCCGAGAAAAATGGCCTCGCGCTCGACCGCAACAACCCCGAGTTGCTCCTCATTCGCGGCCGCCGGCTCGCCTACGAAGGCAAGCTCGATGAGGCGGCCAGGCAGATTCAGCTGGCGATCGATCAGAACGCGAAGGCCTCGCACTTCCATGTGGAGCTCGCGAAGGTGTTGATGAAGAAGGAAGGCGGCGAAGCGGCCACCGAAGAGGCGCTCAAGAAGGCGCTCTCGCTCGTGCCCGGCAGCCCCAAGCTTCTCTCGATGCTGGGTCAGGTGCAGTACCGCCAGAAGAAGATGGATGCAGCGCGCGACACGCTGGAAAAAGCGATCGCCGACACCAGGACCCGCAATCCCGAAGCGCGCTTCCTGCTCGGCAAGATCTACCGTGACGACAAGAAGGATCTCGGCAAGGCGGCAGAGCTGCTCAAGAAGGCGGGTGAGGAGTACTTCGCAGACCCTCCGATGGCTTCGGTCGCATACGACGAGCTGGGCGCGACCTACGAGCTCAAGCAAGACAAAGACGGCGCCGACTCGGCCTACCAGCGCGCACTCAACGCCGACAAAGAGAACGCCGCCGCGTACTGCCATTACGCACGTTTCCTGGGGAAGGACCCGAAGATGAAGGACAAGACGAAGACGCTGGCATCCGAAGCGCTCCGCCTCGCCCCTCGTGATTCCTGCGCCGAAGAGATGCGCAGCCTCGGCGGTACGGTCAGCGCGCAGGGCGGCGGGTGAACCCATCAGTTGGGCTGCTGCGCCCCGCTTGTGTGAGCTGACGAGCCGCGATACCTGTTGCCTCGCCGTGAAGGTCGAACCGTTGAACGCACCGCTGGCTTCCACCACCCGCTCGTTGGGCGACGTGGTGGGCGATTATGTCGCGCTCACCAAGCCGCGGCTCTCAGGCCTGGTGCTCTTCACGGCTGCGGGCGGCATGTGGCTTTCGGGTAAGCCGCTCGATTGGAAGACCTGGCTCTTCGCGATGCTGGGCACCGCGGGCACCGTCGGCTCGGCCAACACCATCAACTGTGTCCTCGAGCGTGAGTCAGACCGCTTCATGGCGCGCACGGCCAAGCGGCCGCTCCCTGCGCAGCGCATGAATTCGAAACACGCGATGGTCTTCGCCCTGGTGCTGGGGCTCGTCTCGTTGCCGATGCTGGCGGTCGGCGTAAACTTTCTCACCGGCGCGCTGGGGCTGCTGGCGCTGGCCAGCTACGCGTTCGTGTACACGCCGATGAAGTCGCGCACGCACTTTGCGATGCACGTCGGCGCGTTTCCCGGGGCGCTGCCGCCGTTGATGGGGTGGACGGCGGCGACCGGGCGCATCGAGCTGCCGGGGCTGGTGCTCTTCGCCATTCTCTTCGTCTGGCAGCTGCCGCACTTCATCGCGATCGCCTTGTTCCGCAAGAGTGAGTACCGGGCGGCGGGGTTGACCAGCCTGCCGTTGGAAAAAGGTGACGACACCGCGCGGCTGCACGCGGTCGGGTACGTCGCGGTGCTGCTGCCGATCTCGGTGGCGCCGTACTTCGTGGGCGTCGCCGGCTGGCTGTACCTCGTGGTGGCCGGGGTGTTGGGCGCTGTCTTCCTGACCGTGGCCGTTCGCGGCTGGTTGGGAAAACGGGGTGACGTGTGGGCCCGCCAGCTGTTCGTGACCTCGTTGCTCTACCTCACGGGTCTGTTCGCGGCCCTGGGTCTTGGAAGCTGACAGCGGGGTCACGAAATGACCCAGGGCTGAGTCGTTGACCCGGGGCTTGTCTCACTCACCCGGTCCGACTAGATGCTCGGCCTCGCAGGTGGGGGCCGATACCTGCACGATCCGCAATGGTCGAAACCTTCAAGAACATGGCGGAACAAGGCGGTTTACCGAAGCGGAGTGCCGTGTCGTTGAGTGACGTGCCGCGGGTGCACGGTGACACCGCGTTGCAGAAGGTGGGGGGTCGATGGGTGGCCGCGACTCCGGACGATCAATTGCATAGCTTCGAGGGCGGCGACGGAGTGGTGTCGGAGGTGGGCGAGCGCATCGTCGAGTTGATCGACGGAAAACGCTCGGTGGAGCAAATCATCGCGACACTGCTGAACGAGTTCGACGTACCGCGTGAGGTGGCGGAGTCAGACACCTTGGGTTTCATTGGGTTGTTGGCCGACAAACACGTTCTGTCCCTCTGAATCTTCAGGGCTGGGCAGGGCACTACTGATTTTGAAAGGGTGCGCACATGGTTCGAGGAAACATGATGCGGTGGGCGTGTGCGTTCGCGAGCATCGCGACGGTTGTCAGCAGCTGCGATTGCGGTGTGGACCCGCCCGTCAC
>JAYTAT010000125.1:0-13011 GCA_043737315.1 Archangium sp. | reverse complement strand
GGAGACGAAGGCGATCTGCGACGCGCTCGAGCGCCAGGCCGCCTGGGTGGTGATGTCCAGCGAGCTGCCATCGCTGAGCAGCGCGGTGGCCGTGAGCTGCACGGTGACGCCGATCGGCAGCGTGAAGGTGGAAGGCTGCACGTCGATCGACTCGACCCGGGCGTCGGTGATGTCGACGGGCGCGGTGACCACCAGGCCCTGCACCGAAGCTGAGATGGTGAGCGATCCGGGCGCGCGGCCCACCACCGCTGAGTTCTCGACGTTCGCGAGGTTTGGGCTCGAGCTGCTCCAGATCGCTTCTGCGGTGACGTCTTGTTTGCTGCCGTCGCTGCGAATGGCCGTCACCTTCAAGGGCAGGCTCAGGCCCACCGGCAGCACGGGGCGCGGCGGATCGAGCTGCAGCTCCCGGAGCGCGGCGTCGATCACCACCAGAGAGCGGGTGATGTTCTTTCCACCGAAGCGGGCGCGCACCACGGTCTGGCCCGAGGCGAGCCCGGTGACGAGGCCCTTTTCTTCACCCGAGACGGAGCCCACGAACGCGTCGTCGACTGACCAGAGCGCCTCGGCGGTGACGTCACGCACCTCGCCGTCGGTGAAGAAGGCAGTGGCCACGAATTGCACCGTTTCGCCCCGGGGAAGCCGGGCGAGATCGGGCGACAACGCCAGCGAGCTGAGCTCGACGGGGGGCTTGGGGCAGCCCGTCAGCACCAGCAGCGCTCCGGCACTCAACAGAAAAATCGTGTTCTTCATGGGTGAAACTCCCTGGGGGCACACCAGTCGCCCGGGTCCCACCCGTTTCACCCGCCGCGCCAGCCCGAGACTGCGTAGTTGCGACCGGTTGGCGGGGGCGACGGTGGGTCAAACGGTGGGGAGCGGGTATGTCTCCACTGGAGACTCTGTGCTTTCAAGGCCGATTTGACGGCCTTTCCGGCAACGCTGGGCTAAGAATCCGCGCCGTCGTCGGCAGTTTCCTCACACCTCTGGAGTCCCCATGAGCTTCCGCATCCGCAAGGCCGCCGTTCTCGGCGCCGGAGTGATGGGCAGCGGCATCGCTGCACACCTCGCGAACGCTGGCATCCCCGTCATTCTTCTCGACATCGTTCCGCCCAACCCCGCCGCTGGTGAGAAGACGGACAGCAGGGCGTTCCGGAACAAGTTTGCGATCAGCGCGCTTCAGAACCTGCGCAAGCAGAAACCCGCGCCGCTGATGACCGAGCGAGCGCTCTCGCTCATCGAGATCGGCAACTTCGACGACGACCTGAAGCGCGTCGGCGAGTGCGACTGGGTCGTCGAGGTGATCAAAGAAGACATCAAGCTCAAGAACGGCCTGTTCGCGAGGCTCGAGCCGCTGGTCAGCAAGACCTGCATCGTCAGCTCGAACACCTCGGGCATGAGCATCGAGGGCATGCTCGATGGCCGCAGCGACGACTTCAAGAGCCGCTTTCTGGTGACGCACTTCTTCAACCCCGTGCGCTACATGAAGTTGCTCGAGCTGGTGCCGGGTACGCAGACCAACCCCGCCGTGATGCAGGCGGTCGCCGAGTTCGGCGAGCGCACGCTGGGCAAGGGCATCGTCTACGGCAAGGACACCACCAACTTCATCGCCAACCGCATCGGCACGTACGGAATGATGCGCACCATTCAGCTGATGGAGCAGCACGGCGTCACCATCGAAGAGGTCGACAAGATCTTCGGGCCGGCGATGGGCCGCCCCAAGTCGGCCGTCTTCCGCACCGCCGACATCGTCGGTCTCGACACGTTCCTGCACGTGACGAAGAATTGTTACGACTCGTTGCCTGCCGACCCCTCGCGCGAGACGTTCAAGGCGCCGAAGTGGTTGGAGATGATGGTCGAGAAGAAGATGCTCGGCGACAAGACGGGCTCAGGTTTCTATAAGAAAACGAAGAGCGACGGCGGCAAGGAAATCCTCGTTCTCGACCTGAAGACCTTCGAGTACCGCGCGCAGAACAAGGTGCGCTTCGATTCGTTGGGCGCTGCCCGCGAAGTGGAAGATCTGGGCGAGAAGATTCGCGTGGTCATGAGCGGCGAAGACAAGGCCGCCAAGTTCGCCGAGCAGGTGACGCTCGACACGCTGGCCTACGCCGCGCGGCTGATGGGCGAGATCGCAGACGACGTGGTGAACATGGATCGCGCGATGCGTTGGGGCTTCGCGTGGGACATGGGCCCCTTTCAGACCTGGGATGCGTACGGGGTGGAGAAGGGCGTCAAGCGCATGAAGGAGCTGGGCATTCCGGTGGCCCCCTGGGTCGAGACGATGCTCGCGTCGGGCCGCACCTCTTTCTACGGGGCCGAGCGCCAGTTCGACACGTTCTGGAACGTGGCCAGCAAGTCGAGCCGCTACGTGCCGGAAGTGGAACGTCAGATCACCGTCGAGGGTTTGCGCCGCGCCGGCAAGCTCATCAAGGGCAACGACTCGGCTTCGCTCTTCGACATGGGCGAGGGCATCGCGCTGCTGGCCTTTCATTCGAAGATGAACAGCATCGACACCGCCATCACCGAGCTGATGCACGAGTCGGCTGACTGGGCTGAGCGCAACGCGCGCGGTCTGGTCATCGGCAACGACGGCAGCAACTTCTCGGCGGGCGCCAACATCGCCATGCTGCTGTGGGCCGCCAAAGAAGGTCAGTGGGCCGACATCAAGAAGCTCGTCGGTGACTTCCAGTCTGCCAACCAGCGCATGCGCTACTCGAGCATTCCGGTGGTGACGGCTCCGTTCCAGCTCGCGCTGGGTGGTGGTTGTGAAGCGACCATGGGCGGCAACACCCAGGTCGCCGCGGCCGAGACGTACATCGGCCTCGTCGAGTTCGGCGTCGGCCTCATCCCCGGTGGTGGCGGCAACATGCAGCTGCTGCGCAACCTCGCCGGCATCTACGCGGGCGGGAAAGACATCGACTCGTTCAACTTCGTCAAGAAGGCGTTCCTCACCATCGGCATGGCCAAGGTGGCGACGTCGGCTGAAGAGGCGAAAGAAGCCGGCTTCCTCGCGGCCGACGCGTACATCTCGATGAACCGCGATCACCTGCTGGCCGACGCGAAGGCCCGCGCGCTGGGCATGGCCGACGCGGGTTTCCGGCCGCCGCGCCAGAACACCTTCTTCCTCCCAGGCCGTTCGGGTGCCGCCACCATCGACATGCAGCTGTTCGACATGGTCGCCAACCACCAGATCAGCGATCACGACCGGCTCATCGGTAAGAAGCTGGGCAGCGTGCTGACGGGCGGAGACACCTCGCCCACGACCCCGGTGACCGAGCAGCAGCTGCTCGATCTCGAGCTCGAGGCGTTCGTCTCGTTGTGCGGTGAAGCGAAGACCCAGGATCGGCTCCAGTTCATGCTCGAAAAGGGCAAGCCGCTCCGCAACTGAAGGACCAAGGGACCATCACAATGACCAATCGAATCGTCATCGCCAGCAGCGCCCGTACGCCCATGACCCGCGCTCACAAGGGCGAGCTGAAAGACACCCGGCCCGACACCATGGCCGCGCACGTGATCAAGGCCGCGGTCGACCGCGTGCCGGGCCTCAAGAAGGAAGACATCGAAGACGTGGTGCTCGGCTGCGCCATGCCCGAAGGTGAGCAGGGCATGAACGTGGCGCGCATCGCCGCGCTGCTGGCCGGGCTGCCAGACACCGTCTCGGCCATGACCGTGAACCGCTTCTGCAGCTCGGGCGTGCAGAGCATCGCCATGGTGGCGCAGGCCATTCAGGCAGGTCAGTACGAAGTGGGCATCGCCGGCGGCACCGAGAGCATGACCATGGTGCCCATGGGCGGGAACAAGGTCTCGGCCAACCCCGAGCTGATGGACACGTACCCCGAGGTCTACGCGACCATGGGCGCCACGGCCGAGAAGGTCGCTGCGCGCTTCACCGTCAGCCGCGAAGATCAAGACGCGTTCGCCGCCAATTCGCAGCGCAAGGCGACCGAAGCGCGCGAGAAGGGCACGTTCAAAGACGAGATCGCGCCCATCACCGTCACGCTGTTCGACGAGTCGGGCAAGTCTCGCCAGGTGCTCGTCTCTGAGGACACCATCATCCGCGCGGACACCACGCTGGAAGGCCTGCAGAAGCTCAAGCCCGCCTTCGATGTCAAGGGCACCGTCACCGCCGGCAACGCGTCGCCGTTGACCGATGGCGCCGCGGCGACCGTGGTGATGTCGGAGAAGAAGGCAAAGGAGCTGGGCGTCAAGCCGCTGGGCTACTTCATCGACTTCGCGGTGGCCGGCGTGCCGCCCGACATCATGGGCATCGGCCCGGTGCCTGCCGTGCGCAAGCTGCTCGCCAAGAACAAGCTGACCATCAAAGACATCGATGTCTTCGAGGTGAACGAGGCCTTCGCGGCGCAATCGGTGTACTGCCTGCGTGAGCTGGGCATTCCTGCCGAGAAGGCGAACCCCAACGGCGGCGCGATCGCCATGGGTCACCCGCTGGGCGTCTCTGGCACCCGCATGACCGGCACCCTGCTGCGCGAGCTCAAACGCCGCGGCGGCAGGTACGGCGTCGTCACCATGTGCATCGGTGGCGGCATGGGCGCGGCTGCGCTCTTCGAAGTGGCCTGAAAGCCCGGAGCAGTCGAGGGGGCGCACTTGACCCGCGAGGCGGCTACAGTCCCGCGGGTCATGTTCATCCTGCTCGGCCTCGCCGTCCTCACCCTGATCGTCGTGGTCGGGGTCATCGTCGTTCTCGCAGGGAAGCGGAACGTCGAGGTGATGACGCTGAAGCCCCCGTCGCTCGGCCAGCCCGTACTCGGCGCCGACGCGTCGCCTGAGCAGCTGCTTCGCGCGGGCCGAAAAATCGAAGCCATCAAGCGCTACAAAGAGCTGACCGGCGTCGGCTTGAAAGAAGCCAAAGACGCCATCGAGGCGCTGGAGAGCGGGCGTTCGGCGACGCTGCCGCCCAAGAGCTCGTTGCTGCGCCAGGTGAATGATTCGGAGATCGAATCGCAGATCCGCTCCGGGCATTTGATCGACGCGATCAAGCTGTACCGCGAGAAGACCGGCGTGGGCCTCAAGGAAGCAAAAGACGCCGTGGAAGCGTGGCGCGATCGCATCAGGGCCAGCTGAGATGAAGAAGGCGACGCAGGCAGAGCTGCCCGCGGTGTTGGTGAGCCTGCTGGGGGCGATCATCGACCGCGAGTTGGCGGCGCGCTTGAGCGAGGTGATGGCGGCTGCGGGGCGGTGCATCGAGCGGCTGGCCGGCATCAACCTGGTCGCCCTCGAGCCGAAGGATTCTGGTGAAGGCAGCGCCGATCTCGCCCTGTGGGAAAAGATGGCGCCCGCGGTCGGAGAGATGGTGGTGGCGGTCAACGAGCTGTGCGCGGTGATCCAGGCGAGCTTTCCCCCTTCACGCAGCCGGGCGAGCCTGTTCGGTGAAGACGGCTCTGATCAACGCGCGGAGTACGAGGCGGCGGCGGTCTTCCGCACCATTGGTCCCCTGATTCAGAAAGAGGTGACTGAGGTGGGCGCGTTGATGCGAAGGCCCGAGCTCATCTCGAACCCGTGGTCGTTGTTGTCGGAGCTGCAGCGCATGCGTGCTGACATCCGCGCGCGGGTCAGCGACGGCGTGTACCTCTCGGCGGCTGCGCTCGGTGCGGTGTCGCGCGAAGAAGTGGTGCCGGGTTTTGGGCAAGAAGTGCTGCGGGCACTCAGCTTTCGCGGCACGGCGTCAGCGCTGCGGCGCACCGCACGTCAGCGGCTCGAGAACGGCACCGTCGGCGCGAAGCTCGCGAGGACGCTCGAGGAAGACTTCGAGGCCTTGACCACCATGCCGGCGTGGCGGCACGTGAAGATAGAAACGAAGCGGTCGATGCTCGAGCTGCGAGCGCGACTGCGAAGTCTCGCGGCCCAGTCAGAGACGAGCGTGGCTGTGGTGCGCGACGCGGCCGAGCCGATGTTGGCCGAGCTCGAGGCCACCAGCTTCGAGCTCTCGCGCAGCCTGCTCATCGCGCACGATCGCGAGGCGCGTCACCTGGCGCTGCGCAGGGCCGAGCAGGCAGAGCTGCACCTGACCCTCGGCACGGGAGCAGCGGGTTGGGCGCTGGAAGCGGCGTTCGCGGCGGCCACGCCGTTGCGGGGGTGCAATGAGCAGGTGGATCAGTTGATGCGAGATGCGAGCAAGCGGGTGGTGGGGGAGCTTCCCGAATCAGAGCTCATGCCGATGGCCGCCGAGCTCGCCGCCGCATTGAGCCGCCTCGATCTCTGACCCGAGGTCCCCTCAGGAGAAGGTCAGGGCCTCGAGGTCAGCCCGCGCTCCCGAACCACCCGAGCCTCTTCAGTCAAATCGAAGTGCGCCAGATACTTGGCCACCCGCTCGTCGAGCGTGGGCGCCGCAATCTCCAAACACAGCTCATCGGCCGCATAGCTTCGGCACACCGCAGGCCGGTTCTCATACGCAGCGCACAAATTATCTGCGCCGAGGTGAGGGCACCGGAGCCCGAGCGGCTTGTCGAGCGCGGCAATATCGGGCGCCACACAACACGCTCCACACTTCGTGCACTCGTACGCCACGTTCAGTCCCGGCCCAGATACACGTTGTCGAGACACGCGGTGTCGTTGAGCCCGTCGAAGTACTCGCCGCGAATGCGAACGCTGCGCAGATCGCTGAGCACCGTGCGCAGATCATTTTCCGTCGCGTCGGCACCGGGACCACTGGGCTCATCGATGCGCCACCCCGAGGTGCCATCGAAGCGCACCGAATACGGCGTCCAATCGAGGCCCGGCGCGAAGCGGAGGAACCAGGTCACCGCGAGCCCGCCACCATTGAGCACCACGTCGCGGCCGCGCACCTGGTTGTAGATGTTGCCCTGCTTGAGATCGAAGGTGAGCCGCTTGCCCAGCGCGGTCGACCCGTTGCCCAGGAACTTCTGCGGGGCGACGAAGTACCAGACGTCGCCATTGCTTTCATCGCGGCCGCAGAGGTGGCCGGCAGGGTTTCCCCCTTCGCGGATCAGCTGGGGCAGGGTGGGTTGACCGCCGTTGTTCGAGATCTTCCACGCTTCGTCGTCACCTTCGAAGGTGCTCCCGGCGAAAGCAGCGGGCCCGCAGGCGAAGCCGAAAAGCGCGAAGGCGGGCACGACCAGGAAACGCACGCCCTCGTTCTAGCAGAGCAAGGCTGCCTGTCATGGCAATGGCGGCGGCGGCCAGGGTTTGAGCCCTGAGATGCGCTCCGAATCGGTCGTCACCTGTTCGACCTGCGCGCGTTCGCGGCGGCAGAAGTCCTTCACGGCGCGCTCGAGGCCGGGGTGGAAGATCTTGTGCACGCTGTGGATCTCGGTGGGCTCGAAGCCACGGGAGATCTTGTGCTCTCCGCCGGCGCCGGGCTCGAACACCTGCAGACCCCGGGCGATCGCGTCATCGACCGAGTGGTACAGGCAGACGTGAAAGTGGAGGAAGGGGTGCTCTTGAAAGCAGCCCCAGTACCGGCCGTAGAGGCGCTGAGGGGTGTGCAAATTGAAAGCGCCTGCGATCACCTCGTTCTTGTGCTCGGCGACCACCAGTTCGATGGCGTCGGGCATGTCGGCGAAGGCGCGGTGGAAGAAGTCGCGGGTGAGCTGAATGGGCCCCCAGGCGTGGCGAGACGCGGTGGCTTCGTAGAAGCGCCAGGCCAGCTCGGCGTGTTTCAAGGTGAGCTCGGCACTGCGCACCGTGCGCAGGGTGATGCCCTGGGTGGCGGCGGCGCTGCGTTCGCGCTTGAACTGGTTGCGCCGTTTGGAATCGAAGCGAGAGAGGTAGTCGTCGTAGGTGCGGTAGCCGGGGTTCTGCCAGTGGTACTGCATGGTGCTGCGACGCATAAAACCGGCCGCCTCGAGGGTGAGCGCCTCGGCTTCCGGGGGGAAGAGCACGTGCAGCGACGAGCAGCCTTCGTCCTGGGCCCACTGGGTCATCGCGGTCAGCAGCGCCCGGCGGAGCTTCGGCTCGTCTTCCCCGGCCGCCACCAGAAAACGGCGCGCGGTGAGGGGCGAGAGCGGCAGCCCGACGAGGAGCTTGGGGTAGTAGTTCACGCCGAACTGCTGCGCGGCGTTGGCCCAGCCGAAGTCGTAGACGTATTCGCCCATCGAGTGGTGCTTGCGATAGGCGGGCGCGGCCGCGACGAGGGTCTGGCCTCGCCAGAGGGTGAAGTGGGCGGGCTCCCACCCGCGTTCGGTCGAGGCAGAGCCGGACGCTTCCATGGCGTGGATCCACTCCCAGCGCAGCACCGGCGCGTCGGCGGGCACGAGGAGGGCATTCCATTGGGGGCGGGGTGCGTCGGTGATCGACTCGAGCACCCGAAGGCGTGGCTCCGACATGAGGGGGGCAAGCTAACCGCCGTCCCGCGGACTGGCATCCGACAGTGTCGCGGCCAGGGCATGGCTCCCTGAAAGAGGAGGATTCGTGCTAGGCGGCTTGCACCCATGAAAAACACCACTCTCCGATTCGCGCTTCTGTCCGCAGCGCTCTTCTTCGTCGGCTGTCCAGGCCCGAAAGACGAGTGCAAGATCAACACTGATTGTGCAGCCGGGCAGATCTGCTCTGCCAACAAGTGCGTCGCTACGAATGTGGGCGGCGGCACGGGCGGCGGCGTGACGGGCGGTGGTTCAGGCGGTGGCGTGACGGGCGGCGGTTCAGGTGGCGGCGTGACCGGCGGCGGTTCGGGTGGTGGCGTGACGGGTGGCGGCGCGGGTGGTGGCGCGACCGGCGGCGGTGGTGGTGAAGCGATGGGCGGTGGCGCGGGCGGTGGCGTGACCGGTGGCGGCGCCGGTGGTGGTGGCGGCGCGGTTGGTGGCGGTGCTGGTGGCGGCGCGATGGGCGGCGGCGGCGGCACGACGCCGGTGAGCGCTTGCGCAAATGCAGTGCGCGTCACTGTGGGTCAGACTGTCGGCACGACGGCAGATGCGGGCAGCGCGCTCGCGTTCGTTGACGGAAACGGCTGTCAGGGCTCGAGCACCATTGCGAACGGCGTGACCGCCGGCGACGCGGTCTTCGTGGTCAACGTGCCCGCAGCAAGGCGCCTGAGCGCTCGCTTGGCGTTCCCCGATGGCGGCGACACCCAGTTCGACTCGATCTTCAACCTCGTCACTTCGCTCGGGAACTGCGGAACGATCAGCGACGCCGGCACCGTGGGGCTCGCCTGCGCCGTGGGCGTAGATGACCCGGAACCCCAGACCATTGCCTACGACAACGCTGGCGCGGCCACTGACGTGTACCTGCTCGTCGACGGCTTCAGCGGCGGCAGCGGGGCTTTCGGGTTGAACATTTCGTTCCTCGACATCCCCTCGACCCTTCTGGGCGGTGAGACCTGCAGCAACGCCGCAACCCTGACGCCGGGCCCCGCTGTCGTTTCGGCGACCGATGGTGGCGCGAGCGACTACGCCTTCCCGTCGGCAAACCAGTGCCGGACGACCAACGCGTCGCCGGACACCACTTACAGCCTCGCGGTGCCTGCAATGACGCGCGCGACCGTCGCGGTCAGCCCGAACGCCGCGTTCGATCCGGCGGTCAACATCATCACGCCCGCTGCGAACTGCGGCACGGCCGGCACGGACGGTGGCACGCAGGGCGCCTCCTGCGTGGCTGGCAGCAACAATTCTGGTGCGGGCACGATCGAGACAGTGGTCGTCAACAACGTGAGCGGCTCCCCCACCACCTACACGGTGGTCGTCGACTCGAACTCCAGCTCGGTCCCGGCGCGCAGTGGGTCCTTCGAGATCTCCGCGACCCTCACCGCGCTTTCGCCCCTGCTTGCCGGTGGTGAGACATGCGCGGCCCCCGTGGCACTGGCCGTCGGCACCTACTCTGGCACCACCGTCGGTGCATCCAGCGACTATGCCTTCGCCGCAACGGCGGGCTGCCGCTCGTCGAGCCTCGCCGGTGATGTCGTCTACTCGGTGACCGTGCCCGGACAGAGTCGTGGAACGGTGAGCGTCACCTCGCTCACGGGGGGCTACGCTGCTTCACTCAACGTGATTGGCAGCGCGGCTAACTGCGGCTCCGCGGGAGCCGATGCAGGCACCACGGGCAGCACCTGCCTCGCGAACAACCAGAACAGCGCGACGGTAAACCTTGGCAACGCTTCGGCGTCACCTGCAACGTACTTCCTGGTGGTCGACGCGACGACCAGCAGTTCGTTGCCGACCGGCGGCTTCGAGATCAGCTTCGCCACCGCCGCGATCGTCGCTGGCGATTCGTGCGCCGTGCCGACCGCCCTGACCGCGAACATGAGCGTGATGCAGACCTTTGCGACCGCGGGCGTTGATCACGCCTTCACGACCGCCTCGGGCTGCCTGAGTTCGGTGAACGGCAAGGACCGCGCCTACAGCATTACGATTCAGGCGAACGAACGCCTGGTCGTGACCCTCACCCCCGGAGCTGGTCTGGGCCTCGATGCCGTGCTCAACCTCATCGATGGCACGACCGGCGCGGTCGTCTGCGGCGCAGGCGCGACGTGCGTCGCCAGCGCCGATGGGACGGGCAGCAATGAGATCGAGACGCTCACGTACAACAACACCACCACGACGGCGAAGGTGCTGTACCTGGTGGCGAGCGACTACGGCGACGCGGCGTCTACGGCCACATACGGCCTGTCGACCGCGGTCAGCATGATCCCCGCGGCCCCGGCGAACGACACTTGTACTGGTGCCGCCGCATTGACCTTCACCAACGGCGTGGCGGCGGCGACGGGTGACACGAGCATCGCCAACAACAACAACGTCATGGGCGACGCCTCGCCCAGCTGCAGCACCAGCGCGAGGACCACTGGCCGAGACCTGGTCTACACGTACACGCTGGCAGCCGCGCAGGATGTGACGATCGTCGTTACGCCCACCAGCCCCCCCACCACCACGACGTTCGAGCCGGTCATCTACGTGCGTACGGTGTGCACCGATACGACCGTCACGAACCAGCGCGCGTGCCTCGCGAACTTCTCCTCGACGGCGCAGACGCTCACGCTCAGCAACCAGCCCGCAGGCACGTACTTCATCTGGGTGGACGGCTCGACAGCGACGTCGGGTCCGTTCTCGCTCAGCGTGACGGTCAGCGCCCCGACTCTTCCTGCGTATACGAAGACCACCATCACGGGGGCTTGCATCGACACGACCGCGGGTACCTCGGTGCCGGCAGCGATTGCCGACGATGCCAGCTCTGCCCTGATCGCCTTGCCGACAGGCTTCGCGTTCAACTTCTTCGGGGCTGCCACCACGCACTACTCGGTGACCTCGAATGGGCTGGTTCAGTTCTGGCCGTCAGCGACCGGGCTTGGCGACGGTACTGGAAACAACGCGGCCATTCCCACTGCGAGCACGCCGAACAACTTCGTCGCGCCGTTTTGGGATGACCTCATCAACCAGACCGGCACGACGGTGCGCACGCTGGTTTCCGGTACGGTGCCCAACCGGGTGTTCACGGTCGAGTGGGGCGGCATTTCGCTCTACGACTCCGCCACCCCGATGCCCCTCGAGCGGCTGACCTTCCAGGTGCAGGTGAGGGAGACCAGCAACGTGATCGAGGTCCACTACTGCGCTCTGTCGGCCAACGGAGGCAGCGCAACGCGCATCCTCGGCAGCACCGCGACGGTCGGCTTGGAAAACCCGGCCGGCACTGCGGGTGTGCAGCACTCGTTCGACACCGCGAACTCGGTGAGCACGGCGAACGCGCTGCGCTTCACGCCGTAAGCGTTCTGCAGCGCTGAATCAGACGGCCGCTACCCAGCTCGGGTAGCGGCCGTTTTTTGTGTCTGCTCCGGGAGAGTTCATGGCCGTCTGGCAACATCGGGGGTTCGCTCCGCTTGGCGGCAGCTCTCGTCGGTGGGATAGGCCCGGTGCATGCTGACTTCCGCACTCGCGCTCATCTTGTTTGCTGCTCCGGAAGAGTCCTTTCTTCGCCTGCGTGCCGTGGGCGACGTCATGCTCGGCACATCGGTACCCGAAGGCAAGTTGCCCCCTGATGACGGCGCGCATCTGCTCGACGGCGTGATCTCGCTGCTCAACGACGCCGATCTGACCTTCGCCAACATGGAAGGCCCGCTGTGCGACTCGGGCACCTCGTCCAAGTGCAGGAAGGGCGGCAACTGCTTCGCCTTCCGCACGCCGACCTCGTACGCGAAGTATTTGGAGGCCGCGGGCATCGACCTCGCCTCCACTGCGAACAACCACGCGGGTGACTTCGGTGAAGCGTGCCGCCGCGAAACAGAGAAGGCGCTCGAGGCGCACCACATCGCCTGGTCGGGGCCCCAAGAGACCGTCGCGCGCGTCACCTTCAAAGGCAAGAAGGTCGCCCTCATCGGTTTTCACACCAGCGCCTCGTGCAACGACGTGAACGACCTCGCCACCGCGAAGAAGCGGGTGGCTGCCGCGCGCGCTGACAGTGACTTCGTGATCGTCAGCTTCCACGGCGGGGCTGAGGGCACCAACGCCACCCACGTGAAGAACGGCGTCGAGCGTTACCTTGGTGAAAATCGTGGCGACTTGAAGACCTTCACCCATGGCGTCATCGACGCGGGCGCAGACCTGGTGCTGGGCCACGGCCCCCACGTGGTGCGCGGCATGGAGCTTTATAAGGAGCGCCTCATCGCCTACTCCCTGGGCAACTTCGCCACCTACGGCCGCTTCGATCTCTCCGGCGCGCTCGGCTACACCGTGATGCTCGAGGTCTCCTTGAGCGAGGATGGAAAGTTCGCGGGCGGAAAGCTCATCTCCACCAGGCAGGGGGGGAAGGGCGTGCCCCTGCCTGATGAGACTTCGCGCGGTGCGAAGCTGGTGCGTTCGCTCACGCTGCAGGACTTCCCCAAGACCGGCGTGAAGATCGACGAGACCACCTTCGAGTTGAGCAAGTGACTCCGTCTTCACTCGCGGGCGCACATTGCGGAAATCACCCGGCCAACCCCGCGGTGGAGATCTGCACCCGCTGCGGCACCTTCCTGTGCGGTGACTGCGTCGAGTACTTCGAGGAAGAGACTCCGGCCTGCGCGAATTGCCTGCCGCTGCTCGCGGGCGGGCCTGCGTCGGTGCGGGCGCGCATCTCTCC
>JAYTAT010000124.1:0-5381 GCA_043737315.1 Archangium sp. | reverse complement strand
AGCAGGACGACATGGAGCTGGACCGCCTCGACCTCGCCTACGACGTCAAGCCGCAATCTCGGCTGGGCTGCCAGGCGAAGGTCGGCACCGACGACATCGAGGTCTGGATCACCGAGGAATCGCTCAAGGCGTTCATGGATGAGAACCCCAACGTGCGGCACGCGCTGGAGGCGGAGGGGAAGTGGCCGCCGAAGAAGTTTTCATGAGCGTCAGGCTCTCGTTGACTTCACCGTCCGCCCAAATGTATTGAGGTCACGGCTTTGCCCAGGTGGCGGAATTGGTAGACGCGCTAGATTCAGGGTCTAGTACTGGCAACAGTGTGGAGGTTCGAGTCCTCTCCCGGGCACAGGGGGAATCGGTGAAAGCCGATTCTCCCTTTTTTGTTCTGGTGAGCGCTTGAGACTCTTCGCCGCCGCACTTCTTTTCCTCAGCTGCGACCCTGTCGAAGACGATCTTGCGGGCAAGCTGGTGCGAGTCGAAGTCACCACCGAATCAACCGACTGCACCCCCGCCCGCTTCAGCGGCGACGCCGGCCTCCAATTCGTCGGAGAACGTGAGGACGGCGGCCTGGTCTTCACCATGGGCCAGAACGCCCAGTACGGCCCGACCATCGACGGCGGGGCCCTCGAGAGCGTGCAACGCCAGCTCGTGCCTGGTTCGAACAACGGTCGAGTGGCGGTCGGCGACGGCGCTGGCTGCGAGGGGTCCTTCTCCGATTGGGAACGCACCAGCGATGGGCTGCGCCTGCTTCAGGCCTGGCCCGGCGGCAACACCTGCCCCGCGGGCCCGACCTGGCTACCTTCGAAGTCGTGCACCACCGCCCGGCGCTACACCTTCACCGAAGTGGGCACCTGTCAGCTGCGCTGCGTGCGGATCTCGACCCGCGGCGAAGTCGACTGCGCCTGCTGAGCGGCTGTTGAAGAGCAGTTGGTGAGCGGTTCCGGCAGGAAGGGTCGTCTTCTTCGCGGCCCCAATCAGCGCGTGAGCCTATGTTGACGATGCGTGCTCAAGACCGTCTTCAAGAGCCCCATCCGCGCCGAGGCCGAGCTCATCCGGTCGCGGCTGGAGGGTGCCGGCTTTCACCCCGCCATCACGGGCGCTGCGCTTCACAACAGCCTGATGCCGATGCTGATGGAGGTGGAGAGCGAAGTCGCCGTGCCCGAGTCGGAGCACGAAGACGCGCAGGAGTTTCTGAACGAGTCGCGGCTCAAGCTCGAGGGCACCGCCGCGAGTGGTGAGATCGTCGAAGGATCGGTGTGCCCGGTACATGAGCGGCCGGCGGTCGCAGCGTGCGATCGCTGCGGCACGTTTCTGTGCGCGCAGTGCGGCTCGTTGGGCATTCCGCCACTGTGTGAAGACTGCGTGGTGCGGCAGGACAAGCCGCGCGAACGGCCGCGTTGGGTCACCTTCGTCGCGCGGCTCTGGTTCGTGTTCTGGGTGGGCCCACCGCTGATAATCGCGCTGATCGCGATGCTGGCGTGGTTGTTCCGTTCCGCCCGATGAAGAAGCGGTCGCGATGGCTTCATCCGCAGGAATGGCCTGCAGCATGAAATCCCCCGGGCGGCGGCCAACGACCTCCAATGTCCTCTTCGAAGACGTGATTCCGAGGAGAGGGCATGACCAAAGTTCGAGGCTTCGATTTTCCCATGCAGCGCAACCTCGGCCCCAGTCGTGAGGGTGTCCGTAACTCGTCGGATCAACTGCGAAAGGGCCTGCAGGCGGCAGACAAAAACTTCGCGAGCGACGAAGCGAAGGTCAAGAAGACGCAATCGAAGTTGATCGAACTCGGCGGCAAGGCACTGTCCCTCAACGTCCAGATCGGCCAGGCGAAGGGAAAGCCGCCCCGGGCCCTGACGGATGAACTCGCCGCGGTGCGAGGCCAGCTCCAGGCAACCCTGACTGAGAACGAGGCGGCGGTGAAGTCTCTGGGCAACTCGAAGAAGAACCTCGAGACGCTGCAGAACCTCGTGCTCGGGCACGAGAGCATCAGCGACCTGGCGCTTGGGCAAAACGGCCGCATGAACGAGTTTGACGTGAGTTCGGTCGATGTCACCGACGCGGGCAGCCTCACGCGCAGCGAGCAGGTCCGTATCCTCGGTCGCCCCGTCGAGGTGTCCGTCGATGAGGCGACGTCGTCCGACAGGCTCCGGGTGTCGAGGTCCATCGCCGTGAAACCCGAGAACGGCGCCGCGATGCTCGCGCTGCAGCTCAAGAACTCACCTCCCGAGGTGCAGGCGGAGTTGCTCAAGAAGCTGTCCGACCCGAAGCGCAATCTCCTCGAGGACCTCATGAAGGCGGCCGGCTCCTCGAAGGTGGTCGCCGGAGCGCTGCTCGACGCAGCCGCGAACGCGACAGGGCCCGCGCGGCAGCAACTGCTCTCGGCACTGGTGCAGCACGGCGGCACGAACGCAGCGGCTGCGGCGAAGGAGCTGATCAAACAGGGCCAGTCCTTCGAGATCTCCGTCGCGTTGATCAAGGAGCTCAAGGCCGCTGGCAAGACCGACGCGGTGGTCGAGCTGACGGGCGCCGTCGCCGGAAAGCTCAAGGAGCTGCGCGTAAAGTTCGAGAAGACGAAGAACGTCACCGACGAGCTGAACGGCGATCTCGCCCGGCTGGTGGTCGGCTTCGGCAAGTCGCTCGACGAAGACCAACTTGCGAGCGGCATCGAAGCCTTCAAGCAAGGCCACACGAAGCAGTACGACGCCTTCGAGAGCGCGAGCAGCGACTACGCGAAGGCGCTCACGCTGTTGTCGGCCGCCGGCGACCTGCCCGCGCCGGACCAGGCGATGACCCTGCGCGTGAAGGGTGCGCCCGGCCTACCGATCAAGGACTCCATCCTCGCGAGCGAGACAGACAAGGCCATCGTCGGGTTTCAGGACGAGCTGCAAGCACTCGCGAAGAAGAACCTCGCAGCCATCACCGACACGCCGCAGGGCCAGGAGGCGCTCCAGAAGGCCTTCAAGCAGCAGTCAGCCGGCATCACCAATTGGGTCGACTCGCTCAAGGAGCTCCACGGCGTCTCGAAGGATCTCCACGGCACGCTCTCGAAGACGCTGCCCACCATCGTCTCGCAGGGCCTGGGGCGCATGGCGCTGCGCGGTACGGCCACCAAGGAGATCACCGAAGCCCTGGTGCGCAACCACCACTTGCTCGGGCTCACGAAGGGGGGCGCCGAGACCTTCGCGGACATCGCCAAGAAGCTCGCCGACACGAAGCTCGACCCGGAAACCCGCAACGCAGCGCTCAAACAGGTGCAGACCGGGGACTGGCCGCCCCGAGTGAAGATGCTCGGCGTCGCGCTGGCGCTGCCCGACCTGGTGACCGGCATCTCGAAATTCTCGACCGCCACGACGGTCGAGCAGCTCTCCACCATCGTGAAGGGGGCCGAGCTCACGAACGATATCGCCTCGCTGATGATGAAGGAGACCGCCTTCATGAAGGTCCTCGGCAAGGGCCTCGCCGTGGTGGGCCCGATGATCGACGTGGCCAGCGGCGTCGGGAAGATCCTCGACGGCGAGACGGTCAATGGCTCGGCTGACATCGCCTCAGGCGTGGGCGCTGGGCTCATGCTCATTCCCGGCGGCCAGCTCGCTGGCGCGGCCATCATCGCCGCGAGCCTCATCGCAAAACACATTTGGGGCGAAGACCCTGCGGGCGACGCAGAGAAGGCCGACGAGAAGGACGCGAAGGCCTTCCTCGAGGCAGCGGGCCTCAAGTCGGAGACGGCCGGCGCGCTCTCGAACGTGCGCCAGTCAGACCGCCGCAACATCGGCACGTTCGTCGATCAGGCCGCTGCTCACCTGGGCATGAGCCCCGCCGCCCTGCTCAAGAAGCTCAACGCCTTGCCAAAGTCGAAGCTCGAGGCGTTCACGCGGATGGTTCTCGAAATGCCAGCCGACAAGAACTGGAAGTACGCGACGAAGAAAAAGTTCGATTTCTACAACACGGACACCGTGCGGCAGGGGCGCGCGTTCAACGCGTCGATCGGGCCCAAGAGCATGCCCACCGCCATCGAATGGATGAGGGACAACGAAATCGTCGAAAAAGAGTCGAAGTGACGACGGCTTCACGTCGGGCCCCTCACCCCAAACCCTCTCCCCGCTTCGCAGGGCGAGGGAGTTTTAAAGGGCGTCGAGCCAGTTGCTGAGCACGGGGTGACGCACCACTTCGCCTTGCAGGCCGCGATCAGGCGTGATCGCAAACGCGTGAATGCCGCGGTTCGACAGCGCATCGAGCAGCGATCGCTGCGCCGCTGAATCCGGAGCAAAGAGCACTGCACCATCGCCGCCCCCTGCCCCGCTCTGCTTACCCGCGCAGCCGAACGTCTGCGCGAGCCGCAAAATACGGTCGAGGCCTTCTTCTTTGGTCACGCCCAGTTCCCACAGCAGCGCCTGCAGCCCTTCGCTCGCACCCACGACCGCAGCGAAGTCGCGACGCAGCAGGCCCGTCTCGAGCGCTTCACCCAGCCCGTCAGAGCGCTCCACGAAACGACGGCGACCGGCTTCGTCGAACTTCCGCTCGACCTCTTTGACCAACGAGGTCGTCGACGCACTCTGCCCACTGAACGCGAACACCATGGGAAAGACCGGCTCTCCCATGCGCACGAGGTCGACCGCGGGTGACTGCTCCATCGCGACGAGCAAGCCGCCCCGCTTGGCCGCGGTCAGCAGCGCAGAGATGTCGTACTTGCGATAGCGCACCACGCCGCCCGCGAAGGACGAGGCCACGTCGCCGCCGCTGCCCTTGCCGCCTTGCGCGTCGGCGTGGGCCAGCAAGGCAAGCTTCAAGGTGTCGAAGGAGGACTCGAGGCCGAACCGCGCCGCTTCCGCCGCCAGCACGGTCGCCCGGGCGCTGCTGCCCAGGCCCAGCTTGAGACCGTTCACCGAGGGCGAACTTTCGAAGGCGACCGAGAAGCCCGGCCCTTCGGTGCCCAGCAGGCGGAGTGCCAGGTCGATGGTGGTCGCGACGAACTTGAAGGCGTCGGGGACTTTCGTGCCCCAGTTCACCCCCGCAGGTGTGGCGGGCCCGGAGAGGCGGCCGTCGGCCAGCACGATGTCGACTTGACGATCCTGACGCGGTCGAACCAGCGCGTGAACTCTTGGACCTACGGCGAGGATGCGGGCGACCCCGCCCCAGAGGACCGCGTACTCACCCGAGAGGAAGAGCTTGCCGGGTGCTGAGAGTGTCCGATCCACGTGAGGCCCCCACCCCGACCCTCTCCCAAGGGGAGAGCGGGTTCTCAGTTCTCAGCGCCAGCCGAACGCGACGGCGATCTTCGCCGCGTACCGCGCGTTGTTCTCGAGCAGCGCCAGGTTGGCAGCGAGCGTCTTGCCCTTCGTGCGCTCGACCATTTCGCTCAGCAGGAAAGGCGTCACCGCCTT
>JAYTAT010000123.1:0-5382 GCA_043737315.1 Archangium sp. | reverse complement strand
CGATGGGCATCACGGCGCGCTGCCGCTCCACCCGGGTCTGCACGCGCGAGAGGTCGACGCCCGGCACGTACTCGATGGCCATGTAGAGCGAATTGTCGACGTCGCCCATGTCGTACACCTGGGCGATGTTCGAGTGCGTCAGCTGCACCAGAACGCGCGCTTCATGATGAAAACGGTCGATGAAGTTCTGGTCGCCCATCAGGTGGGGCAGCACCGTCTTGACGATGCACAGCTTCTCGAAGCCCGCGGCCCCCGTCAGCCGCGCCAGGTGCACCTCACCCATGCCCCCCTGGCCCAGCATGAAAAGAAGCTGGTAGCGGCCCAGCATCCGACCGTCTGCAGAAGTCGTCATCGCGGGCAGCTTAGCGTGCGCACGGTTTCGGTCAGGACTTTGGCTTTCGAGTTGTGTATAGAGCCGCGCGCCTTCAGTACGCGCAGTCGCAGGGTCTCGTAGCTCAGCTGGATAGAGTACTGGCCTCCGAAGCCAGGGGTCGTGGGTTCGAATCCCGCCGGGACCGCTTCAAGCCGCCGCCTCCCCGTTTGGGGTGCGGCGGTTTTCTTTTGCGAATCCGGCGGGTTCCGGCGCATCGCGTCACAGAATTCCATTTGACTCGCGATGTGCTCGGCCGTCATGAGAGCGCCTTTTCGCAAGCTGTTTCCACCCCAGGGAGCCCCCGTGATCGTTGGCGTACCGAAAGAAATCAAGACTCGCGAGTACCGCGTTGGAATGACCCCGGCCATCGCCAAGGCGTATGTGACGGCAGGCCATTCTGTGTTCGTCGAGAAGGGCGCGGGCGAAGGCGCCGGCATCACCGACACCGAGTACGAGCGCGTCGGCGCGAAGATCGTCAAGACCGCCGACGAGTTGTGGAAGCGCGCCGAGATGATCGTCAAGGTGAAAGAGCCGATCGAGCCTGAGTACAAGCGCATGCAGACGGGCCAGATCATCTACACCTACTTCCACCTCGCGGCCGTGCCCGAGCTTGCCAAGGTGTTGGTGGCCAAGAAGATCGCCGCCGTCGCCTACGAGACCATTCAACCCGACGACGGCTCGTTGCCCCTGCTGCGCCCCATGAGCGAAGTGGCCGGCAAGATGGCCATTCAGGTCGGCGCCAGCTCGCTCGAAAAGGCGCACGGCGGCAAGGGCATCCTGCTGGGTGGCGTGCCGGGGGTGCGCAACAGCAAAGTCACCATCATCGGCGGCGGCGTGGTCGGTACGTGCGCTGCGAAGGTCGCCGTGGGCATGGGCGCTGACGTCACCATTCTCGACGTGAGCTTGAAGCAGCTGACCTACCTCGACGACATCTTCGGCGGCCGCTTGAAGACGCTGATGAGCGACTCCGAGAACATCGCTCGCTGCGTGCGCGAGGCTGACCTGGTGGTCGGCGCCGTGCTGATCCCCGGGGCGAAGGCCCCCCGCCTGGTCTCGAAGCAGCTGGTTGCCGAAATGTCGAAGGGCTCGGTGGTGGTGGACGTCGCCGTCGACCAGGGCGGTTGTATCGAGACCATCAGGGCGACCACGCATGACCACCCGACGTACGAAGTATCGGGCGTCATTCACTACGGCGTGGCGAACATGCCCGGGGCCGTGCCGATGACCTCGACCTTCGCGCTCACCAACGCCACCCGCCCCTACGGCCGCAAGATCGCTGACATGGGCCTGGCCGAAGCCATCAAGACAGACGTGGCGCTCTCTCGCGGTCTCAACACGTACGGTGGCCACATCACCTACGAGGCCGTCGCCAGAGACCTGGGCTACCAGTACATGCCCATTCTCGACGCGCTCGCCGGCAAGGCCGCTTTGGCCCCCGTCAAGCGCAAGGCCGCCAGCTGACGTTTTGACACGGCCTGGCTGCGCAGCATTGTCAGCTGCGCCGCGGGCTGCTCAATCGAGCAGGTATGAACCTCCCTCATTTGGCTCGGTTGAAGCCTTTGAGCAATCGGCACGCGGCGTGCTCGTATGGAGTCCCGTGGTGGCGAGCTGGCCTCGCCGACATAAGGGAATCAGCGAGCCGCCAAAGTGTTGTCCTGCCCGGGTTCACGCAGCCTGGCTGCGAAAGGGAGTCTTCAGATGTTCGGTTTTCCACGCAGCAACCAGAATCGGGCGCAGTTCGAGGCGTTGCTCACGCCCTGGCTCGATCCGCTCTACGCGTCGGCGGTGCGATTGACCCGCAACGAGCGAAACGCGGAAGACCTGGTGCAGGACACCGTGATGCGTGCCTGGCGCTTCTTCGAGAAGTTCCAGAAGGGCACCAACTTCCGGGCGTGGATTTTCAAGATCCTCACCAACACGTTCATCAACAGCTACCGCCGCAATACGCGGGAGCGCTCGCTGCAAGACGAGTCTGAGCGCCAGTCGGTCGAAGCCCGCTTCTTCAGCGCCGAGCTCACCGAGCAGACCCAGAACCCCGAAGAGTTCTTGCTCAACCGCGTGATGAGCCAGAACGTGCTGGTGGCGATCGACACCCTGTCGATCGACTTCCGCATGGTGGTGATCCTCGCTGACCTCCAGGAGTTTTCGTACAAGGAGATCGCCGAGATTCTCGACATTCCCGTGGGTACGGTGATGAGCCGACTCTTCCGCGGCCGCAAGCAACTCCAGAAGATGCTGCTGGCGCGTGAAGGTGAAACGGCCGCCACGATCGACTTGAACGAGTTCAGAGAGCGGAAGAAGCTCGCTTGACCGGGTGTTCCCCCGCACACGCATGAACTGTCGCGACCTCGAAACGCAGCTGACTCCCTACCTCGACGGCGAGCTGATCGCCGAAGCGAGAGCTGAGTTCGAGGGGCACCTGGCGTCGTGCCCCACCTGCTCCCGGCACGTCGAGGTCGACCGTCACAACCTGTCCACCCTGCGCGCGGCGATGGGCGAGGCCAGCCCCGGTGCGCCCGCAGCGTTCAAGGCGAGGCTCTTCGAGAACATCGCCCGCGACTCCAATCGCCAAGAGCGCCTGAGTGTCGGGCGGGTGGCTGCGATCGCCGCCGGGGTCACCTTCGCGCTGGTCGCCGGGCACCACGTCTACCGGCAGCACCAGCGGCACCTCTACGAGCAAGACGCAGCGATGCGCCACGCCCGCCAGTTCCCCCTGGAAATTCAGCAGACGCCTGACGCCATCGAACGTTGGTTCGGCGGCAAGCTCGATCACCCGGTCAACGTGCCCCGCTTCCCCAACGCCACCGCCACCGGCGCGCGGCTGCTGCAGGTGCGTGACAAGCCCGCGGCATACATCCGCTACGACTCGGCACGCCCCATGGGCCTGTTCGTCTTTGGCGACGACCACGATCTCGACGTCGGGCCCAAGGCAGAGCTCGGCTCGAGCCACGGCTACAACGTGGTGAGCTGGCGCGAAGGCGACGTGGTGTACCAACTGGTGGGCCGCGACGTCGACGAGCAAGACATCCGCGAACTGCTGCCCCCAACCGCCGGCCAGAGCAGTGAGATGCCCGTCAGCACCCCGGCGCTCGACCTTCGGCCAGTGTCGCTCCAGCAGTGAGGTGCGGCTTTGCTGGTGACGGGCCGTCAAGCTCTCCCGTCACGTTCGTTGACCCCCCCGGGAGCGCCAACTAGCTTCCGCGTCACTCATGTCGAATTCAGTCTTGATCGTCGAGAAGGACCTCGCGCTGATGAAAGAGCTCCGCGAGGGCTTGGTGGGCCGGGGCTTCGAGGTTGATGAGACCACCGACGGCAAGGGCGCGCCCGAGCTGATTCGAAAGAAGAGGCCCGGAGTCGTGGTGCTCGCGGTCGATCTCGATGCGGGCCAAAACGGCTACATCATCTGCAAGAAGCTCAAGAGCGACGACGACTTGAAGGGCGTGCCGATCATCATCATCGGCGACCCCAAGGGTTTTGGTCAGCACCAGAAGCTCAAGACGCGCGCCGAAGATTACCTGGGCAAGCCGCTGACCGCCGACACGCTCGTCGAGGGCGTGGGCAAGCTCATCGGCTTCCCGTCTGAGCCGCCCGTCGTCGAAGACGAAGGTTTCGACCCGGGCTCGCTGCTCGGCGAAGACGAAGCCGAGGTGTCGATCGAGACGCCCATCGAAGACGCCGGCAACGCCGAGGCCGACCTGGCGATGGTCGATTCGATGTTCGGCGAAGAGAAGCCCAGGGAGGCGCCTCCGGTCGAAGAAGAGATCAGCCTCAGCACGCCCGACTCCGAAGAAGAGCCAGAGTACGCCGAGAAGACCGTGGTCGGCTTCATGCCTCCCCCGCCCCCGCTGCCGCTGCCGCAGCGTTCGGCCCCTTCGTTCCAGTCTTCGCCTTCGACGATGGACTCTGCCGAAGCGCGAGAGATGCGATCCAAGGTGACCGAGCTGACCGGCGCGCTCGACGAATCACGCGCCCACACCGAAGAGCTCGAGTCGAAGGTTCGCGAGCTCGAGAACGAGGTCGAGAACAAGAACACCGAGCTCGAGACCGCCCGCGCCGCGCCCGGTAAGAGCGACAACAAAGAGGTCTTCGCGCTGCGAGATGCGGCGAACAAGAAGGACAAAGAGATTCTCCGGCTCAAGAACGAGCTCAACGCCAAGGAGCAGGAAGTTCTCGACCTGCAGGAGAAGGGCAACACCATCGAGCAGCAGCTTTCCGAATCGAGTGGTGAGCTCGCCTTGAAAGATGCCCAGCTCAAGACCCTGCAGTCCAAGACCGACCAGCTGACGGCTGAGCGTAAAAAAGTCGACCAGCAGCTGCTCTCGTCGAAAGAAGAGGCACGTTCATCGTCGGCCAAGCTGTCGACGCTGCAGGCTGACTACGACTCGCTGCAGCAGCGCGTGGCCGAGCTCGATGGCCAGGCCGACGGTCTGCGCGCCAGCCAGCAGGAATCTGAATCGGCTCGTCAGACCGCCGAGTCGGAGCTCTCAGAGGCCCGGGGTGAAGCCGAAGCGCTCAAGTCGCAGCTGGAAGAGCGGTCGCGGGAAGCCGACGAAGCACGTTCGCAAAATGAGCAGGCCCAGATGGATCTCGACTCGGCACGCACGCAGCTGACCGCGCAGGCCACCAGCTTCGCCGACGAGATCTCCACGCTGCGTCAGCGCCTGGCCGATGCCGAGACCCAGAGCAGCCGCGCCGAAGAGAGGGCCAACCGCGCTCAATCGCGGCTCAAGGCCAACCAGGAACAGCTCGATCGCGTACGCGGAACGCTGCAGCAGGCGATGGACACGCTGGGTGAGACACCCTCCGAGAGCGAAGACCTCGACATCGACGAGATCGCCGAAGCCTGACCTTCTCCTCCCTCTTCCTGCGAACGCAGGGGAGGCGCGTTTTCTAGTCGCCACCCTTCTTGGGGGCGTTCTTCTTCTCGATCTGCTTCTTCGCCAGCATCTGCACGCTGCCCGGCACGTTCTTGTCTTTCGCCAGGCTCTTCACGTCGTGCTCATGCAGCG
>JAYTAT010000122.1:0-2117 GCA_043737315.1 Archangium sp. | reverse complement strand
AAGACCTGGTCGCGCCCCTGCTCGAGGCGGTGCTGGCGGGGGGTGGAAAACACGCGGTGCTCTCGCGGCTTGCTCACGTGCCGGGTTTCCGGGTGCCCGGGTTGTCGCCTGAGTCGACCCGCGGCTTCGTCTTCAAGGCGACGGACATGCGGTTGCCTGCCTACTCGCAGATCGTCACCCAGAACACCGAGCTGCGCGGGATGTTCTTGATCGAGCCCGAACGCGGTTGTTCGCGCGGGTGCCACTACTGCGTGATGCGGCGCACCACCAACGGCGGCATGCGCACCGTGCCTCCAGAGCGGGTGCTCTCGCTCATTCCCCCGGGCGTCAAGCGCGTCGGGCTGGTGGGCGCGGCGGTGACTGACCACCCGAAGATCGTCGAGCTGCTCGAGACGCTGGCCCGCGATGGGAAAGAGGTGGGCATCTCTTCGTTGCGCGCAGACCGGCTCACGCCTCGGTTGGTGGCGGCCCTCAAGGCGTGCGGCGCGCAGGTGCTCACGGTGGCCTCCGATGGGCCCAGCCAGCGGCTGCGCGACCTGGTCGATCGCAAACACTCTGAGTCGCAGATCGTCGCCGCGGCCACCATGGCCAAGGCGGCGGGCTTCAAGCGGCTCAAGGTCTACAACGTCATCGGGCTGCCCACCGAGACCGACGAAGACATCGACGAGCTGGTGCGCTTCAGCCTCGAGCTCTCGCGCATTCTCCCGGTAGCGCTCGGCGTCGCGCCCTTCGCGGCCAAGCGGAACACCCCGCTCGATGGCGCCCCGTTCGCGGGCATCGACGTGGTGGACAAACGGCTCGAGCGGTTGCGGCGCGGCCTCAAGGGGCGCGCAGAGCTGCGGCCCACCAGCGCGCGCTGGGCCTGGGTGGAATACGTGATGGCGCAGTGCGGCCCTGAAGCCGGGCTCGCGGCCTACGACGCGTGGAAGGCGGGCGGGGCGTTCGCCGCGTGGAAGAAGGCGTTTGCAGCGCATGACCTGCGGCCCTTCGAAGCGCGCCGCACACCCGATGGCCGTCGCAACGCGGTGGCCTGGCCTTCGGTGGGTCGCAAGTCGGGGCCCCTGTCGATGCCCTCAGGTACGGAAGCGTTGCCCTCGAAGGTGGTGTCGGACTGGGGCCCGCTCGACCTGAAGGATCGAGGCGAGTCTGCGCGCTGATGACGCCTTCGAAGGAGAAGGTGGCCACCCTCGCATTGGTGGTGGCGACGGCGGTGTGGGGCGCGACGTTCGTCACGGTGAAAGAGGCGCTCGGCGGCTCTGATGTCTTCACGTTTCTCACGCTGAGATTCGCAGTGGGTGCGATGACTGCGGGCCTGCTCGCGTTCGCGCTCGAGCGGCGCGGTGGCTTTTCGGTGGCCACCCTCAAGCCCGGCTTCGGTCTGGGCGCGCTGCTGTATGCGGGCTACGCGCTGCAGACGGTGGGGCTCACGAGCACCACGCCTGCACGCAGCGCCTTCATCACGGGGCTCGCCGTCATCTTCGTGCCCTTCGTGAGCTGGCGGCTGACCCTCATGCGGCCACCCACGCGCGCCTTCGTGGCCCCGGCGATCGCGCTCATCGGGCTGCAGCAGTTGACCGGCGTTTCACTGAACGACCCGATTCCCTCAGGTGACCTGCTCACGGTGGGGTGCGCGTTCGTCTACGCCATTCACATCGCGGGCATCGGGCAGTGGGGCAAAGGGCTGCCGGTGCTGCAGCTGACCGCGGTACAGCTGAGCGTCGTCACGGTGCTCTCAGCGGCTTCGTTGCCCTTCGTCGAGCGCCGCTTCGAGCCCACCTTCAGTTACTGGGCCGCGGTGCTCTTCACCGGCGTGGTGGCCAGCGCGTTGGCCATCGGCGCGCAGGTCTGGGCTCAGGCGCAGGTCACGGCGGTGCGGGCGGCGGTCATCTACTCGCTCGAGCCGGTCTTCGCGCTCTGCTGGGCGCTGCTGACGGGGCTGGGCTGGCCCAGCGCGGCCGAGCTGGTGGGCGGCGGTTTCATCCTGGGGGCGGTGTTGGTTTCCGAACTCAAACTTCCTTTTCCCCGGGGACCACTCGACGACGCCACTCATGATTCAAGACCGCAAAGATGAGCGAGTCGCACCACTCGCCCTTGAGCCACCAGTTCTCTTTGAAGTG
>JAYTAT010000121.1:0-5394 GCA_043737315.1 Archangium sp. | reverse complement strand
CGGGCGTCTCGGGGTTGCCCAGGCTGCTCTGCTCCACGCTGATGACGGTGCCTTCTTTCCACCAGAGGCACTGCGAGCTGGGATCATCGCGATCGACGCGACTGCGAACGTACTGAGAGAGCACCAGCGTCGCGACCACTCCCGTGAGCATCATCGACACATGACACATCTGACTCGCCCCGGGGGGGAGAGGGTTGGGGAGAGCGCAGGCGGGGATTGAACCCACCGACGCTTCGAGGCCCGCGACGCTGGTCATCGACGGCTGGTCGACGCACTTGAACCCGATGAGGTTCCGCTTGAAAACGGAGTCAGCGGCCGAATCGTTTGGAGTGACCCAGCATGATCCCGCCTTTCGAGGCGCGTGAACGTTTCCTGGCAGGGCCCGGGCCGATCGGATCAGGACAGAGGTCGTGCAGAAGGCACGTCTTGCACTCCGCGCCGCTCCACACCGCGTCGAACAGCGCCGACACCCGATCGATCGTATCGAAGTCTTCGGTGACCAGGCCCAGCTCGAAGTTCCGCCTGTTGGCATGTTTCGCGCCCAGGCCCGCACCGGTGAGGTTCGCGCTGCCCAGATACAGCCAGGCCCCGTCGATCAGCACCGCCTTGAAGTGCACGCGCGGGCAAATCTTCAAGCCCATACCGCCGCTGGTGAGCCGCTCGTGTTTGTCGAACGCTTCCCGAAACGGCCGGCTGGGCAGCTCTGCGTGGAGCAACCGCACCGTCACGCCGCGTTTGCTGAGCTGCGCGAAGAGATCCGCGATCGGCTTGAACTGCCCGGCCTTCAGCTCGACCAGCATCGCCTTCACGTTGGCCGTCGCGATGAGCACCGACTCGCGGGCCTGCGTCATCTTTTCGAGCACCACGCGCCGGTAGAGCGCCTCGCCCGAGAGCAGCTCTGCATTCATGGGGTGAGACGGCATGTCGAAAGGCTACAGGAGTGCACACCCCCCGTGCGTCGCTCGCTCATGCTCCTGGCGTTTCGGCCGCTTCAACGTCGAGGTGACCGCGGCCCAGGAGAGCGAGGGCTACGGAGCCGCGCTGCGTGCGGCAGGCAGGTTGCGATCCCGCCCGAAAGGGTCACCCAGAATTGCCTCAGTGTGCAGGGCACACCGCCACTGGCCATCGCGGCGGACCCACGTCGAAGAATCGGTTGCTTCGAGGCTCACCGGTTTGCCATCGACGAGCAGATCTTCATGAACCCGATAGGCCACGACCGCCACGTCATCGCCAATCAGCTGAACCTCGGGGTTCTTGGCGAAGCGATAGCCGCGCAGCTCGTAGCGCGCGTCGTTCATCATCGCGCCCACCTGTTTGGGCGTGTAGCTCCCGAAGCCCTGCGCCCCTGTCACCACGCAGGGGTCATCGCTCAGGGCGGCCGCCGTCTTGCCATCCCTGTTCTTGATTGCCTCCCAGAACTGCCTCTCTAATTCCATCAGCTCTTCGGTCGCGCTTGCATCGGCCATGTGAGTCTCCTTTGAAGTTCGTTTAAAAGAGCATCGGGTGTGCCAGCCCTGCCTGAAGTAACGAGAGCCCGTGGTGACTGAACCCGACCAGCCGATGGAGCGGCGCGCGCTCTACCTCACCGCCTTCGTCCGGGCGCTCACCACGAGCTTGCTGGGCGTGTTGCTCGGCGTGTACCTCGCGCGGCAACACATCATCGGCGCCGCGTTCGGGGCCATCGTCTCTTCGGGTCTCATCGGTGCTGCGCTCGCCGCGGTCCTCGCCACGTTCTTCGCGGATCGATGGGGCCGGCGGCGCTTCTTGATCGTGCTGTCGTTGCTCTCCGTGACGGGAACCGTGGTCTTCGCGTTCGCCTCGAGCCCGCTCACGCTGGCGATCGCCGCCTTCTTCGGAATGCTCAACGGCATGGGGAAGGATCGCGGCGCCGCGCTCATCCTCGAGCAGGCGGTGTTGCCCGGCACCACCTCGCCCGGCCAGCGCACGCAGGTGATCGCCTGGTACACGATGCTGCAGGACTTCGGTCACGCGGCCGGCGCGCTGCTGGCGGGTTTGCCCACGCTGCTCGAGGCGACCACGCAGTTGCACGGGGCCGAACCGCATCGCGTCACGCTGCTGACCTGCGCCGCGCTCGGTTTGATCTCAGTCGGTCTCTATGCCCGACTGGGTTCAGCCATCGAAGCGCCCACGCAACGAGCGGCCCTGGTGCTCACCGCCCACAGCCGCACGGTGCTGCAGAAGATCTCTGCGCTCTTCGCCATCGACGCGCTCGCGGGCGGGTTTCTCACCACCGCGCTGCTCTCGTACTTCTTCTTCGAACGCTTCTCTGCTTCGGAAGGGGCCATCGGCGCGCTCTTTTTTTGCGCGCGCCTGATGAACGCGCTCTCACACCTGGGCGCGGCCTGGCTCGCGAAGCGCATCGGGCTGGTGAACACGATGGTGTTCACGCACGTGCCCTCGAGCCTGTTGCTGGTGACCGTCGCCTTCGCGCCCACCTTCTTCGTGGCGGCCGCGTTGTTTCTCGTTCGAGAAGGGCTGGTGGAGATGGACGTGCCCACCCGGCAATCCTACGTGATGGCCGTGGTGCAACCCGGTGAGCGCACGTTCGCATCGGGCATCACCAACCTCGTGCGACTCGCCTCCTGGGCCGTCGCGCCGGCGTTCGCGGGTGCGTTGATGGTGGGTGATTCGATGTACCTGCCGCTGGTCATCGGGGCGGCGATGAAGATCGCCTACGACGTGCTGCTCTGGCGCGCGTTCAAGGGGCTGCCACCACCCGAAGAGGTCACCGTCGACGGTACGAACCCGGCCACGAACGTCTTGAGCTCTTCGAACGGGAGCGGCGGCGAGAAGAAGTAACCCTGCACCGCGTCGCAGCCCGCCCGGCGTACGAACTCGAGCTCTTCGGTGGTCTCCACGCCCTCGGCGGTGGTGGTCATCTTGAGCCTTCGGGCGAGCACCACGCTGCTCTCCACCACGGCACGCGCGGCTTCTTCGCGGCAGCCTTCACGCACGAACTGGCGATCGATCTTCAGGTCGGAGAAGGGGATCTCGGCGATGCGTTGATGCGTCGAGCGGCCGGTGCCGAAGTCGTCGATGGCCAGGTGAAAGCCGCGCAGGTGGAGCCGCGCGAGCATCTCTGCGATGCGCCGCGGGTCCCCGTCGACGTCGGTCTCGGTGAGCTCGAACTGCAGCCGCTCGGGTTGAATCTGGCGGGCCTGCACCAACTTCATCAGCCGGCTGATCGCCTCGTCGTCACACGCGGTGGAAGCCTCGAGGTTGATGGCCACCGAGAGCTGAGGAAACCCGTCGAGCACCTCGATCGCGTGCTCGACGCCGGCGAGCAGCAGCGCTTCCATCATGCCCCCGCTGACCGCCATGGGGAGGAAGGCCGCGGGCGAGATGACGCCGAACTCGGGGTGAATCCACCGGGAGAGAGCCTCGACGCCGGTGATGCGCCCGGTGCGCAAGGAGACCTTGGGTTGGTAGTACGGGCGAACGCCGCCGTCGTTGATGGCCGCGCGCAGGTCTTCCTTCGTCCACCGGGGCGCGCGCAGCACGTGGGAAGGCGCGGCGCGGCTGCGGCTCTTTCGGAGCGCTTCCTGCACCCGGGAAAGCGCGGCGGCGAGCTGACCACTCGAGGCCGGTTTGGCGAGGGATGCGACCACCTGAAAACCCAGGGACCGTGCGAGCCGCTCGACGCTCTGGCGCAAGCGAACGTCGGCGACGCTCACCACGATGATCGCGCCGCGGTAGTTCGCATCGGCCAGCTGGCGAATGAAGGTGACGCCGTCGACCTGCGGCATGCGCAGATCGCAGATGATCGCGTCGAGTGGATCAGCCTCGGTGTAATGGGCCAGCATGCCGAGGCCTTCCTGGGCCGAAGCGCACACCACCACCTGCCGCGAAGTGAGGTGGCCGAGCATCACGGCCAGCGCTGAACGCGCGAACGGGTCGTCGTCGACGATGAGCAGGTTGAGCGAGCTCGCGGGGGCGCGCTGTTTGTGATTGCCCTCTGGCTCGACGTCACGCGCGAGGCGGATCTCGAGCCACGCCACCTCTTTGCAGATGGCCGCTACGAGCGAAGGGAGCTCGGGGCTCTGGTTGTCGCCGAGCTGACCTTCGAGCCGCGAGCACAGCTCTGCCAGCACGTCGGCGCCCACCATCGCCGCGGCGCCCTTGAGGGAGTGGGCCGACATCACGTCGATGCTCACCGGGTTCGAAGCACTCAGGCTCTGGCTGGTGCGCCGCGCGGTTTCCAGGAACGAGGTGCGCAGCTTGCGAACGCCTTCGTGCGGCAGGCCGCCAATGAGATGGGAAAGCCGGCCTTCGTCGAAGCGCGAGTTGTCATCTTGAAAACCGGAAGCCGATGACGAGAACGGCACGGCTTCTTCCAGCGGGGCGTCGAACATGAGCTCGACTCGCGAGTCGCCCGAGGGGCGCTCGACCAGGCGCCACGAGAGCCGCGAGGCCAGGGAGCTGATCAGCCAGAAGCGGCGATCACCGGCCAGGCGCATCGCTCCGAGACTCACGCCGAGCTGACCCAGAGAAGAGCGGCAGGAAAGGGTGATGGTGTCGCCGGGCGTGGACTGCTCGAGGACGATGCCGAGAAGGAGGACCAGCAGGGCGTGGGCGCGTTCACGATCTGCGAAGACCACAGGTTCGTGCATGCACAGGCGCTCGAGGGCGATCTTCACGGCGTGCTCTTCGAGCAGAGGCGAAAGCTGTTCGATGACTTCAGCGAGCAGCGCCTCGAGGTGCACCGGGGCTTGTTGGGGAAGTGGTGCCTGCGTAGCCAGGTCTTCGATCAGCCGGCCGAGCGCGCGAACGGTGGCCACGTGTGACCGGGCCACCTCGGTGCCTGAAGAAGTGGTCAGTGCCTGCGTGACGCGACGGAGTTCTGAGAACAGCTCAGCGAGCAAAAGGGCCCCCTTCGGACGAAGCCGATTTTTAGCACGCGCGACAACCGCGGTTACAAACGAGTGACACCCCACGGGGGCATTTGAGCGTTTGATGCGCACATGGCACCGCGCCGCATTCTGGTGGTCGAAGACGACGCAGCGATCCGGCGAGGCATGGTCGATGCGTTGCGCTTCGCGGGTTATGAGCCGGTGGAGGCGGGCACCTTTGCCGACGCGCTGCGCGAGGTGAGCTGCGGCCGGTTCGATTTGCTCTTGCTCGACCTGGTGTTGCCTGGAGGAAGCGGCCTCGAGGTGATGAAGAAGGCGCGCGCGTCCCACCCCACGGTGCCGGTGATCGCCGTCACAGCGCTGGGCAGCGAAGGCGATCGTATCGGGGGCCTGGGTCTGGGCGCCGACGACTACGTGGTCAAGCCGTTCAGCTTGCGAGAACTGCTCGCGCGCATCGAGGCGGTCATCCGCCGCTCAGCCGAACGTCCGACCGACGTGACGCAGCTCAACGTGCCCGGAGCGA